>JADFSS010000002.1 GCA_022560655.1 Candidatus Neomarinimicrobiota bacterium | reverse complement strand
GGATAAAACTAAATCGTGAAAGATATTGGATTAGTACGATTAACATAAAAAGGATGATGCTAGGGACAATCGATGACGATAACCGACCTAAATCATCCGTGGGGAAGGTATTCCGGGCTCGGCTTCTAATGGCCACATTATTCACAACCGCAATCCTTCTTTTGGCCGTGTCCTTGGGATTGTCTGCCTGGGTTCCCTTCATTTTTCAATTCAAATATACACTGGTTCTCGAGATCATATTTTTAATTGGATTGACCTCATACCCATACTGGATGGACAAATATCTTCATAATCAAATTGCAAAAGTCAAGTCACCTAAGAAATCTGAAACTACCCCTAATCAGGAGCGCCTTGATCCATGATGCGCGGAGATAGAAATAAACGCACCCAACCCCGCTATCCCGGCATCCACAAAGCCAAGAACACGGCTGGCAAGATTGTCCCCGGTGTCTATCGTATAGTATTTACCGATTGGCAAGGCAAACGCAGAACCCAAACTCATCACGGCGGGGAAGCCAGTGCCGCAAGAGTGAAGCGAAACATCCTTGCCGCTCAAGATGAAATCAGGGCTGGGCTCAAGGCGTCGCCGAGGCCCAAAACGAAGGTGACGACGCTTGGGCAATTGTGGGAGGCGTTTAAGGCCGACCGCGAACTTTCTATCCGCGAGGGAAGCATGACCGAAGGCTCGCTAGACCGGAATTGGCACACATACCGCGCCCTGCTTAATTACGATCCTAGTCTGGAGCATCGACGGCTAGATAAGATCACCAAGGAAGACATTAAGAAATTCAAAATCCATCGGCTAGAAGAAGGCTTTGCACCGGAGGGAGTCAATACGAATCTTCGGGGGCTTCGCACAATTTTTAACTTTGCCGTTTACGAGGAATTTCTAAAGAAGTCACCTATGAAAAAGGTTGAAGCGGTAAAGGTGACGCAACGCGACGCTCGGCTTTTGAACGATGCGGAGCGATTAGCGTTAAGGCTGGCAATGGAAAGCCTGGACCTAACAGACACGTATCAGAAGGATGCTCACGATCTCACTCTATTCTATCTGCACACTGGATGTAGGAGGGCCGATCCACTATTTCCCAACTTCACTTGGGAAGACGTGGGGCCGGAAATTATTAGCCTCAGGCAAGTAAAGACGGGCAAGGTGCTCGAAAAACGTAAGAGCGAAACGATACGAGACATACTGGAGAGCCGGAGAGGGGAGCCCAACGGACCGTTCAATCTTTCAGGCGACGAAGCCTATTTGCGAGTCAAATGGTTGATGGACCGCGCAGAGTTAGATGCCTCGCCCAAAGACTTAAGATCGACCGCCGGATCGCGTTACTATTTAGCTACCCGCGACATATTTGCCACGAGCCGATTTCTCGGACACTCAAGCGTTAAGGTCACTGAGCGCCATTATATGGGGTTGATCCAATCGCTCGAGCTTGAAAACCACGAAAAGTTTGAAAATCTGATGAAATCGGATCTGCTATTTTTCTGCTATTCTGAGCGCAATCATGCGCAATCACGCGCAACCCACTTAGATACTAAAAACCCCTCTCTCACGTCGGAAAAAGGGGCTTCAAGAAGAGCGGGACCGACGAGACTCGAACTCGCGACCTCCGGCTTGACAGGCCGGCGTTCTAACCAACTGAACTACGGTCCCTGAACCTAATCGAGCCCGTCGTCAAAATCATCATCATCAAGTTACGATTTATTTGAAGACTGGTTATTTGAAGACTGACGGGGGCGGTAAAAAATTGCCAGGGGCATGATTCCCAGATATCCAACCACCAGCAGAATCGGTGCCAGCGTGAGAGACTGGAAACTGTTGGTGGACCCCAAAGCCATGAGAACATAGGCCGACGTAATTATCACGATCCCAATGCCAAATATCAGGTAGTTGGTGCGGGTGAAATCCCAGTCACCAAATATGGGCTGAGGTTCATGTTTGCGACCCTTTGCCATGCGCGGGACAAAGTTAGGGGGAACCTGCAGACCAGTCAAGTTGGGGCCAAATACAATCAGTCCACATTGTCCTTATTGGATTGCCCCCTCAATCTGGAGTAATTTATGGGCCTCCATGCTGCGAATTTTACTGACAGGTGCCCGGTTGATTGGGGGAGCGGCTATCGGGCTAGCTATAGTGGCCACATTTCTGACATTCCGCTATCTTGTGCTAAGTTGGCCGGTGCCAGTCATCTTTAGAGACTACATCACGATTCCTGAGGGTGTTTCGACATACAAGGTTGCAAGTCTGTTAAAGAACAGAGGGTTGATTGATAACGAGAGGATGTTTGTGAACGCGGTGCGAACAAACTTCGGCACCCGGACGATCAAGGCGGGCCATTACCAACTACTCAACGTTCGCCACATGGGCGACCTGGTGAGCCAGATTCTCAAGCCTCGCGTCCGGTCAGTTTCGCTCACCATACCGGAAGGCATCACAAACGTACAGGTGGCCCGTTTTGTTGAGGTGAAATATCCCATTGACGTGGCCCGTTTCCTCGCGCTGGCCAATGACGAGGCCTTCATTGCCAGCCTGGGTTTGAACGTGGCCACACTGGAGGGCTATCTGTATCCGGAGACCTACCAAGTACGGAATGGGATGACGGAGGCGGAGATCATCGCGCTGATGGTCTACCAGACCCGTGCAATGCTGAGTGACGAAATTGCGCTGCGGGGCCAATCGCTGGGCTTCAGCACGCATGAAATTCTTACGATGGCCTCCATTATCGAGGGCGAGGCGAGGATCGATTCGGAGCGGGCGATCATATCGGCAGTCTACCATAACCGGCTGCGCAAGAACATGCACCTCCAGGCCGATCCCACCGTGCAGTATGCCATACCCGGCGAGCCCCGCCGCCTGCTTTACCGGGACTACGACTACCCCTCGCCTTACAACACTTACCTCCACGCGGGCTTGCCACCCGGTCCGGTCAATAATCCCGGATTGTCTTCCATTGAAGCGGCCGTGTCCCCCGCTGACGTAGAATATCTCTATTTTGTCGCCACTGATGAGGGACGGCATGTCTTCACGCATACCTTGCTTGAACACAACCAGGCGGTGAATGAGATTCGCCAATCCGATTAGCATGCCTACGAGTGGCCTTGAACTCCCGGCGTTGCAGGTGTTCTGAGGATGAACCTGAGCGAGCTTAACTCTGTACAGGCTGATGCCGTGCAGTACGTTGATTCGCCGGTGCTAATCTTCGCCGGCGCGGGCAGCGGCAAGACCCGCGTTCTCACCCACAAGATCGCCTACCTCATCGGAGAAGTCGGGCTCTCACCCAGCCAGATCTTGGCGGTCACGTTTACCAACAAGGCGGCTAGCGAAATGGCCAGCCGGGTGGAAGCGTTGCTCCGCGAATCGGGGCTGGTGCGCGGCAGGGGACCCGCTCCGAGAGGCGCCCTACATCCAAACGGCGGAGCGGGCGTCAACATCGGGACATTTCATGCCACCTGCGCACGTATTCTGCGAAAAGAAATCCACCGGCTCGACTACACGCGGGACTTCGTGATTTATGACCGTGACGATCAGCTACGGTTGTTAAAGATGGTCTTGGAGCAAAACGAGTACGACTTGGCCCTCTACCCTCCCAATGCCTTTGACCAGCGCATCAGTTGGGCTAAAAGCCACATGCTTTCGCCGGAGCAGCTGGCCGCCCAGACCAACGGCACTGAAGCTGACATTCTGGTCAATGTCTACCGGGGATATCAGCTTGCGCTGAAGAACAATCAAGCGCTGGACTTTGATGACCTGCTCTTGTTGCCTCTCACATTGTTCGATGAGCATCCCGAAGTACTGAACCGATACCGCAAACTATTTCATTACATACTTGTGGACGAGTATCAGGATACAAACCGGCCACAGTTTGAGTTTATTCGCCGGCTGGCGCAGGATCACCGACGGATTTGTGTTGTGGGCGATGATGATCAATCTATCTACACATGGCGTGGCGCCGACATCACGAATATTCTCAATTTTTCCGAGGTATTTAAGGACGCCAAAGTCTTCAAACTGGAACAAAATTACCGGTCCACCTCGGTCATTCTGACTGCAGCCAGCGCCATCGTGGAGCGGAATAAGGCTCGGGTTGCCAAGAAACTGTGGACGAACCGTGAGGGGGGCGAACGCATCCAGATCTTCGCCGCTGCCGATGAGCGGGCCGAGGCAGATATTATTTATCAGCGCATCCAGCATGAGGTGCTGGTTGAAAAACGGCGCTTCAGGGACATGGTCATTCTGTACCGGACCAACGCCCAAAGCCGAGCAATTGAAGACGCATTGCGACGCCGGACCATGGCTTACATCATCGTGGGCGGGGTGAAATTCTACGATCGCAAGGAAGTCAAGGACGTCATGGCCTATTTGCGGATCCTGGTCAATTCATCGGACTCGGTGAGTCTGGAGCGGATCATCAACTTTCCGCCCAGGGCCATAGGAGAGACCTCCATGAACCGGCTACGGGTCTATGCGCGGGAGAAAGGGCTGGCGCTATTTGAAGCTTTGGACTGCGGCCTAGAAGCGGGCGTGCAGCTGAAGCAGGCCCAAGCCATGAAAGCCTTCAAGGCGTTTATTGAGAAGTACCAGGCACTTGCCGGCTCGCCAGCGGAGCAGGGAAAAAGCAACGGCCAACCCGTTTCCCGCGAGTATGCGCGGCCAGACAATGAGGGGGGCGAATCCTTCGGAATGGGAGAAACGGTGGCAGCATTTATTGAGGAAGTCGGCATCATCCGACACTACCGCGAGCAGGAAGGTATGGACGCCGGCGAACGGCTGGACAATATTCAGGAGCTGGTACGAAGCATCGATCAGTATCAGGCGGAAAATGGCGCCGCAACTCTCCGGGATTTCCTGGAAGAGGTCGCGTTGCTCACCGACATTGACCGCTGGAACGATGACGCCAACGCGGTCACCCTGATGACCCTGCACAGTGCGAAAGGGCTGGAGTTTCCGGTCGTGTTTCTGACGGGCCTGGAAGAAGGTCTGTTCCCTTTGCAGCGGTCGGATGAACGCGATGTGGATGAGGAGGAGGAGCGCAGGCTGTTCTACGTGGGCCTGACCCGCGCGATGGACAAGGTCTACCTGAGCTACGCACTCCAGCGGCGGCGGTGGGGCAGTAGCGAAGTGAACGGCACACTGAGCCGTTTCGTCCGCGAGTTGCCGCAGGAGCTTGTCACCTGGCACAGCGAGCAGGGGGGCCAGCCGCGCACGCTGGGGGCTCCGGGAGCGGCGGGGAGAAGTCGGCCAGGAATACCATTGCACCCAGCCCGGCAACCGTCCATCGAGTCGATCCTGGACGATTTTGTCGTTGGCACGTGGGTGGAGCACAAGCTATTCGGCAAGGGCAAAATTGCCGAACGCGAGGGGGTGGGCGATAACCTCAAGCTCACCGTCGAGTTTAGCGGCGGCCACAGAAAAAAACTGGTGGCCAGGTACGCCAACCTGAATCGGCTCTGACGGACCCCGTGGGCGGCTCCTAGGGCCGCGCTCGAACCCAGCCCGGAGAACTGGATTTATTGGCCCCTTGATCCAGTTCCGAAATCCAGCCAGTGACCGGTGCCCACAAGCTACCGGCTCGACCTATAGAGCGCCAGCAGGTTTGTGTACCGGGAAAAGTCGTCCTCCGGCGCCGGATGGCTGGCAAATAGCGGCCTGAAGATCGGAACTTCCGCAGTTACACTAAAGGAGGCTTAGGCCATGTTTACTCGACTGGTAAGATTTACTCTGGAACCAGGGAACCGGCCCGCCGCGAAGGAATTGGCCGACATGATTATCCCCTTAATCAGGGCGCAGCACGGCTGCCAAGCAGTTAGGCTGATCATGGAGGAAGGCGGCGATGACTTTGGTCTCATCATCGAGTGGGCCGCCAAGGAAGATGCCGATGCCGCCTCCCAGGTCGTCGCCCCCAAGCTGATGCCCGCCATCGCCGCGATGGCCACCTCGCCGGCGGTGGTGCAGCTGTTCGAGGATTACGAGCCCACGGGGTGATCCCATTCATTCAGCGGTGCCCGAATACTTTCGATGCCGGACCGCACCTGCCAAAACGGGTGGGCTAGAGGGGTTGGGGGCTACCCCGCCTGCTCGGCAAGCGGCACAAACGCAAATACCATGATACCGTCGAAGAGTGGGCCCTGCTCAGCGAAGTAGTACTTCAGAAAGTCGGTACGCTCGGTTTCGCCAGCCGCTAGCCCGGCGTGGATGAGGTCCTGGCGATCAATAATCATCCCTTCATGGGCCACCACCAGTCCCAGTTTGAAATAGGATTTCTTTACGAAGGTAACCCCGCAGACCGCGGGCAGTCTGGCGAGCAGCTCGGCGCTAATTTTAGCGCTGGGGATGTACCGCGCCGTCAGCTCCCGCGACCAATCCAAATCGAGGAACTCGCTGCCGTCCGCCTTGCGGTTGAGGGTAATGTCAACGGTGGCCAGCTCCTCTGGCGGCAGCAGACTGGGCGTGATGTCCACTGTGGATGGGTTGGCGGTGATCCTGTCAGTGGTGTAGTGCCAGCGGGAACGGTAGCTGGGCGTCATGTTGCCGGCCGCATCCGGCTTGTAGTGAATGGCGATCATGTTGTGCCGGGCCTCCGACCAGGAGCTGCTCTGCGCGAGGCACAAGGAGGTCAGGATGTGAGCTGTACAGTCGGATACGTCCAGGCGAAAAATGGGATCGGGGTCCGGCTCTACCTCCTCGCCCAACCGGTAGAGTTCGTAAGGGGTCCCGACCCGCCACAACGCCACAGCCTTCAACCGCTGGTGAAAATCGGGGTAGTGCTTCCGGAACTCGGGCAACAGCTGGGTCACCTGCTCTGCGCTGAGCACCCACGGTTTGGGCAGGCTCGCCAGCCAGGCGCTGTTTGCGACCCTGTTTTGGCTACACCCCGCTGTTAGCAGCCACAGGGCACCAATGAGCACCACTAGATATGCCGGTCGCTCATGCTTCAAAATACATCTCCCAGGGACGAGTTAGTCAAATCTACAGCGCAACTGCAGGAGATGACAACCGGATTAGGAACCCTGACCGGCACCTCTTACCCTAACACTCTCCAGCAACTAGCTTGTGCGACCCGGCTGATGGTAGCACAATCCTCAGTGCGGCTGAGACCATCCCGAATACCAGCGGCGCCAAACCTATCAGCCATGCAAGACCCCAACTGCGCCAAGAGTGCAATTGGGGTCTATTGCGCCCGATACCGATGGTGCGGGCGGCTACTTCATAAGCACCATTTTGAACTGATCCGTGAAGGCCGGCGAGACCAGGCGCACGATATACAGACCCGTGGTAACTTCGCGCCCGGCGGCGGTCCTGCCATTCCACACCACCTGGTGGTAGCCAGCCTCCAGTGTACCCGCACTTAACCGAACCACCTCGCGTCCCAGGATATCGAATATCGCCAAGGTCAGCGGCGTCGCTTCGGGCAGCTCAAACCGGATGGTCGTGCTGGGGTTGAAGGGGTTGGGATAGTTCTGCCGCAGCGCATAGGCGTCAGGTATGCCGAGACCATCGGTCAAAGCCAAGACGAAGCCCGCTACTTCTGCGCTCAGATCGCTCACGTTCCCGTTATAATCCACCGCCGCCACGCGGTAAAAGTAGGTGACCCCCGGATCCACCTGCTCATCGGCATAAGCCGGGTCGGTGGTGGTGGCAATAGAGCTGTCCGGGTGGACGGGCGTAAATCCGGTCTCCGTACCACGGTATACCGCGAAGTACTGAAAGTCCGCTTCCGCAGCAGTGTCATATGTCCAGCTGAGCGAGACGCCCAGCTCCGTGGGCACGGCTACCAGGCCAGCAGGCACTGCTGGGGCGATGTTGTCCACCGAATATCCACTGTCGGGCGCGGAGAAGGCAAAGCCAGCCACAACAACAGACGTGTGAGCGGAGACCCGGATCCGGGACCAGTGAGTGCCGGCTGCGTTAGAGTCCTGCCAAGTGGGCACCAGGAAAGTGTAAGCTGAGTCCAGCGTAGCCCCGATGGAGCCCACGCCGATCCAACCCGGCGCACCCAGCTGCGCTCCGCTGAAGACCGGATAGTCGTCCCGCGCCGCTCCCGGACTACTGGGGGCTGCTCCGGCGCTGCCGGCTACTCCGTCGGTGTCACGGCTTAGCCAAGGCCCGGCGAGCGGACTCCTGCCCGCAGTCAGGGACGATTCCGCCGCGGCAAGGACGGGCACAGCCGGCAAGGTTGCAGCGCCGGGGCCATAAAGCCACACGCTGTAGAACAGCACCGGATGCGGACTCTGATGGCTGTCATCGGGCGAGGCCAGCCAGCTGGCCATCACCCAGCCACCCTGATCAGCGGGCACGTCAGCGATCCCGGTTATCAGCGGCGGGCCGATGAGTGGGATCCGCAGGCTCACGGGCAAGGACGTGCTGGCATTACCGGGATCGTTGCTGTCAAAGGTCAGATGGCCCTGAAGGATTCCCGGCACCAACCCGGTTGAGTTGAAGGTAACCACAACGTCCTGAGACCCGCCCGGCGCAACCGTCCCCGACCCGGGGGCTACTGTGAGCCAAGGAGGGGTAGTACTCAACCGGATGGCCAGGCCGTTGTGGACGTAGCCGGTGTTGAACGAAACCTGCAGGCCATCCACACCCAGCGAGTCTTCAATTCCCACCGTCGCATAGCTGCCATCGCCGTAGGAACCCGTCATCGTTTCGTATTGGAAAACGATGGAGCCGGCCGCCTCTGACAGGATGACCTGATAGGTGAATACGGAATTGATGTCACTGATGTGGGGTACCTGGTGCCACTGGACGATGAAGGTGCGGCTGGGTTCGGAGCCGCGCGTCTCGTAGTATATCGCGCCCCCATCAGGGGTGTAGTGATCATCCCAAAAGACCGCGATCAACGCATTGGGCGAATTTGTTGACGGTATGGGATCATTTGAAAAGTCACTGAACCCATAGTTGATAAAAGACAACGTCCCGTTCTCGCCGATGAGCACCTGGTCATAGTCACGCCCGTAAAAACTGAAGCTGAAGCCAAGGTTGACCCAGGCGGTATCATCATCGAGGGTGATGCCGGAGTTGAGCCCCGTGCCGGAGATGTCAAGCCAATTGAAGACCGGCCCTCCAGGCCCATCGCTGTCGATCCAGGTGTAGCCGAATACATCGGGGCCGCCCTGCCCCCGCTCAACCGGCGGGCCGACACGAGAGTCGACGCTGCCCTTGGGAATATACTGGTAATACTCAGCGGGGAAGGCGGGCGCAGCCGGAGGTCGCTGGCCATCGTTGGCCGCCACGCTCCAGACGAGCTCCCCGGCACCGAGATTGTGGACGGTGAGCACCTGCGTCGTAGTGTCGTCCGGGAACAGGTCGGCGCTCAATGAATCGGGACTGAGGACGATCTCAGCCGGTTGCGTTGCCGTGGCGTTCAGCCCGACCATTGCGGCGGGGGCGTTGCTGGTCACCGTGATGGTGGCCGATATGACCCCCGCGGTGGCGGCTGTAAAGGTCACACTTACGTTAAGGCTGTCTCCGGGACCCAGCACAAAGACTGACGGGTCCACGGAAAAGGCGCCGTGATCAGCCGCTATAGCGCTCACCCTCAGGGAATCGGTCCCCCGGCTGGTCACCGTCAAGATCTGAGTCGATGGATGGCCCACAAACACGGACCCAAACTCCAGCGTGTCCGGCGCCAGAGCAATGTCAGGAATACCAATGGCGCGCAGATGGGCGGGGACCCGGACATCGGGACTCGTGCTGTCACGGTCGGCAAGCACAATGTAGGCCTCATAGTCGCCGCCCAGCAGGCCCGTCGCGTTGAAGGTGATGTCGATCGCCACCGAATCTCCGGGTGCCAGAGTAGCCGAGGTGGGATTTGCGGAGAGCCAGCTTACGCCACCCGTCAAGGCGTTGTCGAGGACGGTTTCCAGTACGGCAAAGTCGGCGGCATTCAGCCAGTAGCTATCCAGGGCGGAATTCAGGAAGGCGACGAGGTGGCCAGTCCCGATGGGCTTGTCCAGTAGAATGGGGTGGCCGTCGCCGTTTACAGCCGCAACCGCAGCCACCGGGTCTGAGACCCGCAGCATATAGTTGGCAGCACTGCTGTTGACAAAATTGTAGCTGGCTGGCACGCCGGCTACCAGCGGGTGGCCTGTATCGGTAACCGTCAGGTGGGGCGGCGCGGATATGACCCAGCCCTGCTGATTGGTATGGGACAGGAGGTAGCTCTCCATCCCAATATAGTAAGGACCGTAGTTGGTGCCGCCAACGATGATCAATTTGCGCCCGGCGCCGGCGGCATCCGCCAGGGCCTGAACGCTGGCGGTTTCCACCAGCCCCCCATCCAGGGCCACGATCACCGTCTGATAGGGTGAAAAGTCAATTCCGGTGAACACCGTCGTCGCGATATGGTCGTAGGTCACGCCAAGGTTGGTCAGGGCCAGCAGGACCGACGCTGAGATGGAGACGGTGGAGAGCACCAACACGGTCCCGTGATCGGAGACCGCTGCCGTACTTGAGCTGATCGAAGGTGCCGTAGCGGCGTTGGAGGAGGCCGTCTGTGAAAGACTCGCTGACTCGGCCAGCCGCAGGGCCTTGCCACCAGGGAAGGCATCAAACGCAGGCGCGGAAACGCGCAGCGAAGCAAACGGACCCGGAGGCACGGCTGCAGCCAGGGACCTTGCCGCGATCAGGAGGTCGAAGGTCAGGGTATCAACGCCAGCATTGCGGATGCTGATGGCCTGAGTCACAGAATCGCCGATGACCAGCTCGGCACTGAGCGAGTCAGGAGTTACGGCCAGGGGAATGTCAATGAATACGTCCACCGTCATGTCGTTGGCGGAGGCGGATATGTTCTGTATGGCGATGTCCGTACTGCCTAAGGTGTAGTACCGGCTGTCCGGGATGGTGGCATCATTGAAGGCGGTGTTGTTGGTGACACCCGGGAAGGGGTCGCCATCGTCCCCCGAATTGCCGACTCCAATATCATGCTCAAGGTCCCAATCCCCATCCGCCTGCTCCAAAGCCACCAGGTAGTGCCCGGAGTCGGTGAAGGTCGGATACCACTGGTTATCGTTTTGGGTGCCCACCGTCTCGTCGATGTGGTAGATGTGCAACCCACCGCCCGGCAGGGCCGCGTCGTAACCGACCAGCTGCCGGTTTTCCAAAATAAAGTATTCGTCGCCAAAATTCCCTCCAGGCCAGACGCGGTAGGCCATTGAGGTTGCTTCGACGTGGCTGATCACCTGCCCGGGCACATTGGAGAGCAAATCTACGGTGTTGAGGTAGCCCATTTCGATGTGGCTCCAGGCGTCAGGATAGGCGGGGGTATCGCCCAGGTTGCCGTTCCAGCTGCCGCCGGCCATCAGGCTCCAGCGGCCCAGACCCGACGAGGAGCCGTCGCGGTCGTACAGGTCCGGCAGACCGAAAACGCTGTGCCCCATCTCGTGGGCATAGACGCCGATGGTCATGTCGCCGGGAGAGGCCCAGAATTCCGGCTCCATGGAGTAGCGCCAGATGGAGACGCCATCCAGAATGGGGGGGTTGTAGGTAACCCAGGCGTGAGACCAGATGTCGTTGTCATTGCCGGTGAACTCTGCGCCCGGCCCAGCGTGGGCGATGAACAGTGCGTCCACCTCGTTGTCAGCGTCATTGTCGTACAGGGAAAAGTCCACGACCCCGTTCACTGCGGTCACCACATCTTCAACCAGTTTCTGGGCATTTTTTGGATAGTCGCCAAACCCGTTTTGACCATCTACGTAATAGGCGTAGGTCGAATCCACCCGTGTCCAGCCAATCTGACTCGGCAGGTCCACCGTAACGATGGTAAGATTGCCGTAGCTCACCTCGCTGAAGTAATCGGATACCGTACCGGGAGAAGTATTGAAGACCAGGGTATCAAACTTGGTTGCCTGGACCTGCTGGACGTTGTCGGAAAAGTCCACCAGGATCAGCAGTGCGTTAAACGGGCCGACAGGCGCTTGGGCGGGTCCCAGGGACCGCAATGGAGCGCCCGGCGCGAGCCCCTTTTGCAGGCCAAGCGACGGGGCTGCCCAGGGCGCATTCACACCCCGGGCGAGGAGCTCCCGCTGGTGCTCAAGGTAGTAGGGACGGGCCAGCTTGCCGGCGGCAATCCGGGCCTTGAGGTCAGGATGGGGAGGGATAGAAGCCCGGGCCGTCTGCCCGGCAAAAACCAATAGAGCGCAGAGGATGATCAGGCGATAAGAATATTTCACGTACGGTGCCCTCCCAGACAGGTTTGCTCGCGCTCCAACCTACAACACAGCTCCAGGTGTATGGCGCCGTTCAGTCAAATCTAAGGGAAATGGAGATTATTTGCGTGTGAATCTAGGCTTCAGCCGAAATATCATCAAGCCAAAAAGGTCTCAAAGTTGAAGCGTGTGATAGCGCTCACATGACGGCAACGGCAGACAATCGTGACCTCGGTGTCAGATCATCGGCAGATTTCAAGCACAAACAGTCCACCGGTCAACCCATCACCAGCCATAGCCCCGGTGCAAGCCAAGTCCGATGGCCAGCTGGCCTTGCCCCACCAGTGCAATGGATAGCACATATTTCTCGTTGTAAAGGTAATCGATTCCCATGACCAGGTCGAGATGAAAACTGGGTTTGCCGCTGCGCAGGCTGAGGCCCAATCCCAGCCCCAGGCTGCCTACCAGCTTGCGGTTAGGCCGGTAGCGGGCCCTGGAAATGAAGGCACCCTGGATGAATACCGCATCCCTCACAATGAGACTGTATTTCACCGCGTAGCCGGGAATAAAGTCCAGAAAATTCACTGCATTCGGGGCTGGCCGTTCCGTGGAGAGTCCCATGGCCAGGAGACCGGGTCCCCCCAGCACCGCACTGGCGGTATAGTTGGCCGCCTTACTTCTGTCCAGAAACCTGAAGGGACCCAAATCAGTCTGGGCCGTGAGCAGCAGTGGCAACAGGCTAAACATGACGACGATCCGGCGATGCATGCGTTTCCCCGAAATTGGCGGGTGGTCACAGGGCTACCCAAACCTGCACAGTGGCCGGGCAGCCGCAAGATGTTATGACCGCGCCGAGAGTGAGTCAACCGTAATGCCGGCAGAGAAGCGGGGGAATACAAAGGCTTGCCTGTCAGCGGACAGTTTTGTATGCTTAGGTAGATGGAAATGCACGATATTTCGAGGCAGGTGGCCCTTTATTATGTAGCCGGCATCATGGTCGCCGCGCTGGTATTCAGGGTTCTACGGTCCCGGCGCAAGCGGCGCAGCAATGATCGGCATTCCACTCCTTAGCGCCAGTGACGATCTGCGCCCCTGACGAAATCGCAATCCCGCACTGGAGTAGGAGACATCATCCCTGTAGATTATTTTTGGTCGTCAGCCAAGCAAGAGGCTGTTACCGCTGCTAGAGCCCGCGTTCGCGCCTGTTTCGACTCTACTGAGTCGAGACGCCCTGGGGGGAAGAAATCACACGACGTGAATCCGGTTGGGGCTGTTGTGATGTTGCTTGTCCCGCCCTGGATAATGACAGTCTGGGCGACCGGGCTCCACGGCGGCAATATCCCCCACCCCTGCACGCTAAGTATGTCAAAGGCGGTTGTGACTAGGGCCAAATCGCCCAGCACCTAACGTGATCAATGCACACCGCCATTCGGAGGTGAGTCCATACCTTTGATCCTTATTATCGATGATTCAGCGTTTCAGCGCGGCCTGCTACGGCAGATCGTCCTGACAGGGGGGTATGAAACTGTTGAAGCCATTGATGGAGCTGACGGACTGGCCAAGCTGAGGGGTCGACGGCCCGACTGCATCCTGTCAGACCTGCTCATGCCCCGGATGGGGGGGTTGGAACTGCTGGAGGCGCTCAGCCTGAAAGAGGTTACGATTCCCGTCATTATTGTCACGGCAAACCTACAAGAGAGCGTACGTGAACGTTGCCTGGCCGCAGGAGCGGTTGGTGTCGTGCACAAGCCAGCCGAGGCCGAGACTCTGCTGGCCCTCATCGATAAAACAGTGCAGGAGCCTTCGGGAGAAGGGTGATGTGGCGGACGAGCTGTTCGCCACGGTGAAGGGACCATCGACGATCGGGGTTGGCAGGGTGGCAGCAGGTTGGGGGGAGCTGCTCACTGCACCTTATCAGGCTCCAATTCCCCGGCAGATTGGGCACCGATCAGACTGACCTAAGCAGCTATGGCTCGCCGCCACAGCCACCCGATACCCGCAACTGAAAGCAGCCATGCCAGGACCTCCGGCAGACTGGGATTCCCGTTCCAGCCGAACAGACCTGCAGCGAGGGCACCCACGCCACCCTTCTCGTGCAGCAGCGGGTAACTGCCATCGGACCGGACGGGCGGATTTATGTCCCACACCGCCGTGCCGAAGGGGAGGATACCGGCCTCATGAAATTCGTGGATACCATGCGCAATGAGTCCCGCCGCAAAGAGAATCAGCAGAATCGAACTTACGTTGAAGAACGTCTTCAATGGCACGCGGCGGCCCTGGACAAAAATCAGGTAGCCGATGGCCACCGCAGCCGCGCCTCCGGCCAGCGAGGCGCCGAAGGATATTCCACCCTGGTTTGACAGCACGCCGTAAAGGAAAAGCACTGTCTCCACACCCTCCCGGAATACGGCCACGAACGCGAGCGCGAAAATGCCTACCCCGACGCGGCTACCCTCCGTCAATACGGATTCGGCCCGGCCCTCCAACCCACTGGCAATATCCCGGTTTCGGGCCATCCAGACGATCATCGTTGAGAGCACAGCGGCAGCCAGGATCATCACCGCGCCTTCAAATATTTTCTCCAGGCGGCCAGAAAAACCACCTGCCAGCAGCTGAAAGAGAACGGCTACCAGCAGGCTGGCCGCCACTGCCACCACAACCCCACTCCAAACCCTGCGCGTCAGGTCGTTACGTTCCGACTTCACGAGAAACGTGAACAGGATTCCAACGATGAGAGCCGCCTCCAGGGTTTCGCGAAATGTGATCAGGAATTCAGCCAAGGTCTACTCACCTCAAGGGGAATTTTTTAGGTTGTGGGGTTCCCTAGGCAAGCCCAGCGTTTCACTGACTCTCGGCACAGTCACTGCAGAGACCGTAGAGTTGATGGCTGTGCCGCAGCAACTTGAAATTGTGTTCCGCAGCAATTTTCTCTTGCCGCCGCTCGATTTGGTGGTCGACAAACTCAATAATCTTGCCACAGCCCTCACATATCATGTGGTCGTGGTGGGCTCTGGGGGCCCCCGTCCGGCTACTCGCGAGATTGTTCTCATACCGGTAGCGGCCGTCGCCGATATCCATCTTGTGGACAAAGTCTACCTGCTCCAAAACATCCAGCGTGCGGTATATCGTCGCCCGGGAGACGGGAATACCTCTGGACTTCAATGAGAAGTAAATATCGTCGATCTCTCGATGCTCGGTGCTCTCAAGAATGTCCTCCAGGATAGCCCGCCGCTGAGTAGTGAGACGCAGGGCTTCACCCTTAAGTGCCTTCCGGAAGTGTTCCAGCTGATCAGCTGTGATGCTCATGCCTTGCCTTGTTGAGACTCATTCTCAATAGCAATTTACGATTCTTTTCTGCTCGCCCACAATCTGTTTCTGGGCTACTGCTCCCCACACTTCGGGCGCCACCCGCAGATCCTAATCTGCGTCCAATTTGGTCATGACATAGAAGAGATTGAAATTCATGAACGAGCTCTGCTCGGATATCAGTCGTAATTTTTGCGGCTGGAAATAGTCCCTCTCAAGGTGCTCCCTGAATACCTTCCAGTCAAAGCCCAGGTGCGGGCCCCAACCCGAAGCACCCTCATTGCGGAAGGAGTCAATAGGTAGATTAAATAGCAGGCGCCGGACGTAGTCCCACTCACTCTGCCTGGCAAAAAACTCCCCATAGGCCTCCTTTCGCAACAGCTTGCGCGCCACGTATTTCAGGAGACCCGGCACACCTCTCTCGTTGGGAATTGAGAGTACGATCATACCGTGGGGCCGACACATGGCAACAATATTTTGCATGGCGTGCCGATAGTTCCCCACGTGCTCCAGCGTTTCAAAACAGGTGATGACATCAAAGCGGCTACGCCAGCTTGTATTGATCTCATTTAGATCCAGCCGATGAAAACTTGCGCCGTCAATATTCTTGTTGCGGGCTCCCCTCAGCAATTCGTCAGAATGATCAAATCCAAACAGGGCGTAATCCTTGCCGCTGAGAACGTGCTCTTTCAGTTGGGAAAGGACAAAGCCGTTGGAACAGCCTACATCAGCCAAACTGCCTCTAGCGGGCAGGTCAAGATCGTCAACAAGTCTTAGGATCCGCCGGAGCCTTGAGCGGTGAACAAGTTGGGCCAGGCCAAGGCCACGGTACGATTTTTCGTGGATGACGGTCAAGGTTTCCTCAGGGCAACTACCACGAGGCGCTTAGTGCTGGCAGTCGTCACTTCCCCGAGCCTGAACTGCCCTACCTGTAGATCAGCTGCCTGACCGACCAACCACGGGCCCCATGAAAAAGGCCGACCCCGCGAGACGGTGATCGGCCCTTCTGCTGCAACTCCCAATGGGCTCAGCGGCCTATCAGCCTGGCGCTTTCGAACAGCTGGGTGGAGCTGACCACCCGTATCCGCCCCGCGGAAAGATTCAGGGGGTAGGCTTCCCATAACCGGTCTTTTTCCACAACGGCGCGCTTGTCCTCGGGTATGTCATACACCAGCTCATCATCCACCTCTCTTGAGGGGAAGTCATAGGCTGCGGCGTCCTTGCCGCCCGCGTTTTGTCCGGCGGCAATATCGGTGGCCAGGCGGGCACCCCACTCCTCGTTGGTCACGATCACAATCTTCAAGTTTTCCACCTGCAGGTGGCGTCGGATGGCGGCATTTACCTGCGCAGGGGTCAGTGCATCGATGGCCGCCAGGTACCCATCAAGGAAGCCGTTGCCACGCTGATCGTAGAAGTTGTCATCCAGCTTGTAGGCCAGCAGCCGCTCGGAGGTCTCCGCCAGATTCAGGTAAAGCACCCTGGCCTTGTTCTTGGCCAACTCCACCTCCTCCCCAGTGAGGCCATCCCGCACAAAATTCTCCAGCTCCCAACCGATTGCCTTGAGTAGATGGTGGGCATATTCGTGGCCGGCGGGGCGCACCCACATGCTGAAGTATTGATTTTTACGGGGCGTGTTAGTGGGGGGAAACAGTGCAAATGGCCGGTTCTGAAACCACTCGATGTAGGAGTAGTCTCCGTAGTTATAGCCGCGGGCCTGGCGGATTTCATTATAGAGTCTGCCGAAGCTGTCACGATGCGTACCCAGCGCGACATTGGCCACATAGAGCGCCCAGTAGTCGCGGTGACGGCGGTCAACGTTGATGGGATAGCCAAGATGGATACCGGTGGCGATGGTAGTGGGCTGGGTGATGACAAGCAACTCACGGCCCTTGATGGCTGGTGCCCGTTTGGGCGGCACCCTGCGTAGCTTTTTCGCCCTCACCGACCGGCCAAGGCCACTGAGCGAAGACTGGATGAGGCGCTGGATATCGGCATCGCCGCTCGAGACCCCCACGGTGATATTGCCCGCCGTGTAGTAGGTCTTGTAAAAGCGGCGCACATCTTCAACGGTAATGGCTTTGAGACCGCTGATGGTGCCTGCGGGCAGGTGCCCATAGGGCGTCCCCTCGTGGATGTAGTTGTCCAGCGCATAGAGGCCCAGCAGCTCCGTGTTCTCCAGCCTAAGAGTCGCTGAGATATAGACTTTGGTCTCCTTGCTGATGCGCTCAAGCTCGTCGCCAGCAAACAGGGGTTGGGTGAAAAGCGGCTGCAACACTTTGACGGCGTACTCAGAAAACACGCCCTTCGGTACCGTGAAACTGAAGGTGGAAGTTTCCTTCTCGACTACCACTGAGGGGCTTGCCTGCTCTCCCCAGGGCCGAACAATATCGGCCAGCATGTCCTTGGTAACCGGGGCGGAAGGGTCGCCGAAGCTGCCATCCAAAAGCATGCGCCCAGTAAGCGCTGCCAGGCCTTCACGGCCAGCGGGGTCGCTTGCCGAGCCGGCCCGCACCATCACTTTTACCTGCACTAGCTCCGAGGGGGAGTTCAGAACAACGATCTTCACCGGTTTGGCCCAGCCCAATGCGACCGTCAGTAGCACGACTGCGGTCAGTTGCCAGGCTCCCCTGGCGCCTGCACCTCTGAATCGCAGGACAAAATGGGGGTCATGATACTTGCTTGCAACCATGGCTTAGCCCTCCCTGGGGGCCATCGTGACGATCACCCGGCTGTTGTCCACAAAATATTTCCGCGCGTAATGATCAATGTCGGCAGGGGTCAGGTCTTGCACCGACTGGACCAGCTTGTCGATGACCTGCGGGTCGCGCTCGAAACGGTAGTAGTAGGCCAGCTGCAGGGCCACATTGGCCGGACTGTTCAGCTGAGCCAAAAAATCGTACGTGTATTTGCTCTTTACCATCTCAAGAATCCGGTTTGCATTTTCAGTGGAGGAAAAATTCTCCAGATCGCCAAAGCCCGCAATGATATCCTGAATGACACGCTCCTGGTAGCTCTCGCCGCCTTCCGCATATTGATCAGTGTACAGCTGCCCGTTGATTTCCACCAGCCGACGGTGGAAGCCCTCAGTGGCGCTCAGATTCAGCTGGCTGACGGCTTTATCCTCAAAGCGCAGTTTGCGGAACAGCGGCGCCGATCGGGAGGTCAGCAGTTCGCCGAGAATTTGTCCCACTGCCGTGCCCTTGCTGCCCGTGACAAACTTCGGCCCCAGGTAGGCAACATTGACTCGTGGCGGCACGTCAGCATCCCAGGCAACGTGGCCGCGGCGCTCCGCCTGCTGAGGCGGGTCCTGCACGTCGATGACCGGCGTTTCCTGGTACTCCCAGCCACCGAATGCAGTGTTGATCTTAGCGCTGAGCGTGGCAACATCGATGTCGCCGGCAATCACCAGCACGCAGTTATTGGGGCGGTAATAGCTGTCATAAAACCAGCGGGCGTACTCGTAGTGCTGGGACATATTCACCACATCCTGAAAGAATCCGATGGTGGTGTGTCCGTAGGGGTGCTGCGGATAGGCCAGTTCCAGCTGCTTCTCGGTCATGGCCAGGCCAGGACTGGTGGCGTTCTTGCGGTATTCCCCCAGCACCGCGCCCGTCTCGGTCTGGAATATCTTTTCGTCGAATTCCAGGGCCGTAAAGCGGGACGCCTCCAGCTCCAGGAGGCCGGGCACCACTTCGCCCGATGCGAGGGTCACCGCATCAAGGTTGGAGCTAAATGTCAGGGGGTGATAGAAAGTGACGTCAAACCACGTCCAGGCGTTGTTGAAGGCGCCCAGTTTGTTCATGGCTTTGCGGTAGCCGTCGCTCTGGCCCCTAAACTCGTGGCGAAACATGATGTGCTCAAACAGGTGGGCAAAGCCAGTTTTTCCCTTTTCGGTTTCGTTTCCGGCACCGGCCAGAACTAGCACATTCAGGCTGAGTACGTCTTTGAACTCGGGCATGGATACGAGCAGGACGTCCAATCCGTTGTCCAGCGTCACCTTCTTCACGGGATAGGGGAAAACCGACTGGGCCCGGACTGGCATCGACTGAAGTGCCAGCACCGCAGCCAAAACTAAAGCAGACCGATACGCGCCACGCATAGGGTTCACCTCCAAGAATATATTTGTAGAACTACCAGTGTTAATTTATGGCTGTCAGAAAGGATTGGCACCCAATCAAGCAACGTTAATTGATGCATCGCCAAGACGTACGCGCGTGATTGGATGCGCCGGGTTTTACGACGCTCAGCCCGTGATCAGGGGGATACGACCTGCGTCTCCGGGTAGAAATTGTGCCAGCCGAACCAGTAGGCTTTTGTGGTCTGGATGCGGGTAAGTGGTGGACCACCGCCGGCCTCCTCCCCGGTGACCAGATCGAACGACCGGCCATCACCGGTGCGAGCGCGGGGCTGATCCTTGTCGACCAGCGTAAAGTCGAGGACTTCCTGCTCATATTCCCGCTGCCAGAGGGTGACCCCCTCGCCCGCCACATCGGTGAAGATCAACAAGGGTACGTCGGCGACAGAGAGTTCGGTCAGGCTGCCGGGCAGCAACGCCTGCACGGGAACCGCGTAGGGGCTTTCCTCAAGTTGGAAGCCGATGACCTTGGATTTGGCGGGCAGCAACGATCTGCCCATTCGGCGGCCGTGAATGCCCTGGCGCCGGGGATCGGCGTTATAGCGCGCATAGGAGGAACCGTAGAGCACCGGCTTCTTCAACACCTTGGTCTCGGGATAGGCGGCCAGCCAGGCCTTCCAGGTGGTCTGCAGGGCCGGATACGTTTCCAGCTGGGCATCCAGCAACGGGCCAGTGATCGCCCTGCCTGTGACATGGGCCCAGGTGGAATTGGTTTCGCGGTCGTACATCACCATGGCGTCTCTCCAGAGCTTGCCGGAGACGCCGAAGGTCAGCGTCTGGTCATTCACGGTGCGGACATACACGATGCCCGTGAAGCAGAGCGGTCACCAAGTGACAGCCAGTGGGAGGCCGTCCACCACGTCATCGACGATCTCATGGTGATCCAGGTGCCAAGTGGAATAGGCCACGGCCGTGCCTTCCGGCCCCACGATTCCGATTACCTGTTCCCAATCAGCCATGATACGGCGGGCCTTTTTGCCGGTGACAAACTCGGGATCAACGATAGCCGGGATGGCGTCACGGGGCAGCACATCGTAGACCGGATCGCCATCAATTATCTGCGCCTGGAGACTGGCGGGTGAGGCGACGGAGATCAACATACCATAGAGCAGGAATTCAGCCCATGGGACCAGCAGACCGCGGGGGCGGCTCAACTCCTCTCCAAACTCAGTCGCCCCTGATGGGGGCATGATTATCTGCGCATGCGTACATTGTTCCGGTCTGCCTGCCAGCTGGCCTAAGCAGCTGCTAGTTTAGTTACCCCGGCAGGCCCTGAAAATCAAAACGGGCGAAAATGTCGTGACCAACATGGAGATCTGTCGGGCCCAAGATGGCCCAGGGCGAATAGGGTTGGCCGTGGCTTTAAACAGGTCATTCCGCGACCATTACTGCCCGGAAATTCAGTGCGCCCCGGGTCGCTGGATCAAGCGGAATAATTACTCCTTTCTCATTCATATTTTAAGCTGTATACTCGATACTCAGGGCGGCGGAGGTATCGTTCGGCGCGGATCAAACACCTTGTGCAACATTACGAAGCGTGGGGGGCCGTGCCAAAGAAATGCTCGCGAAGAATATAGGCAGAGCCGTGGAATCCTCAGCCAGACCATACGACCTTTCTTCAGTTCGGGGAGTCGGTGCAGTTAATGCGGGACTCCTTTTTTGATTATGGGGAAGGCAGTGGCCCTCGTTTTTACCCAGCCCGATGGCCGGCCCGGAACCGAAGCGAACGTGAGGGGCAGGCCATGAGAAGGAAATTTGCGACTGCGCTGGGAATCATTATCTTGCCGCTGGTCGCATTTGCTCAAGTAGGCCAGCAGGCAGCGGAAATTTCCGGAACGGTGACGGACGCCAGGACGGGGGTCCGCCTGGTGGGCGCCAACGTGCTGATAGTGGGGACAGTACGGGGTGCAGCCACCGATGCGGACGGCAACTATCGAATCGGGAACGCGTCCGTGGGGAGTATCACCGTGGCTGCCCATTACATCGGCTACAAATCATCCGAGCAAGAGATCGCCGTGGTCGCGGGACAGAGCGTGACGCTCAACTTCGGCCTGGGCGTGTCAGCCTTGTCGCTGGATGAGGTGGTGATCACCGGTACCGGCCAGGAGGTGACCAAGCGGTCACTTGCGACGACGATCAGCACGGTGCGCGCGGCCGACACCGAGAACATGCCTATCCAAAGCTTGGGTGAAATGCTGACGGGCCGCACGGCCGGCGTCATGGCCATGAGCACCACGGGCACAGCGGGTGGAGCCATCCGGATTCGCGTCCGTGGCATGACCAGTTTGAGCGTCAGCAATGAGCCTATTGTCTACGTCGATGGCATCCAAGTAGACAACGCTGCCTTCGACCCATCCGGTTTCGGGTTCAATTACCTTGGCGGACAGGAGCAGTCGCGCCTGGGCGATATCAATCCCGACGACATCGACCGGATTGAGATCGTCAAGGGCTCGGCAGCGGCTACACTCTATGGTACTACCGCGGCCAACGGCGTGATCCAGATCTTTACCAAGCGCGGCGCCCTCAATTCCAAGGCACGCTGGACCTTCGAAACCGAACAGGGCTATTCGAACTACGATCCGGAAATCTTCACCTACCCGGAGGAAAGTTTCAGCTATACAGCCCCGTTTTCCGCAACCCAGAATGAGATTATTGATGTGACCAGTTTCGGTGGCAAGCTGCTTCGGGAGAGCATGATCGGCCAGGGGGCCATCGAAAGCTATAGTCTGAGTGTGCGTGGTGGCGGCGAAGCCGTTACCTACTATGTCGCCGGCCGGTCATCTCGTGAAGCGGGCGCCTTCATGCCGGGCACCAACACCAACCAGTTCTACAGCGGGAAGGCAAATGTGGAGCTGCATGTTTCCGACAAGTTGTCCCTGTATACAACCAACTCCATCAGCTACAACCGGCAACGGGCCGTGAACAATGACAATCACGTGTTTGGCTACATGGCGCAGGCCCTGCTATCCGTCGGCGATACATCCGCCGCCGCACCCCGGGGAGAAGCCCTCTATGATCTTGACAAGATCGACAAGATCCAGAACCTCAACGAGACTTTCCGCTATACAGGGTCCGTCCAGTTCAAGTACCGACCCGACAAGAATTGGAGCAATCGGCTTCTGTTTGGGCTGGACCTGACCTCGGCTGAGCTGGGTGACTTCATCCCCTTCGGAGCGGGGATCATGCTGGTACCTCTGGGCGAACGCCTGATTGACGGCCGCAAGTTCTGGTCGCTGACCCTAGACGCCAGCTCCGTCTACCGAGCCCGGTTGGGCAACATCGGTTTTGCCACGTCGGTGGGCGCACAGGGCTTCCTGGAGGACACCAAACTCGTCTCCGCCGGCGGAGAAGATTTCCCTTTCACGGGCCTCTCCACCATCGCCGGTACGGGATTCTCACGCGCATGGGAGAGTCGTTTCCGGTCGGTCAATGCCGGATTTTACATACAGGAGGTGATTGACCTCAGCAACGCCCTCTATATTACAGGCGCCGTGCGCACGGATGGTAACAGTGCCTTCGGAGATGAATTTCAATCGCAGACCTATCCTAAGCTGGGGGTGTCCTACGTACTGGATAATTTCAGCCTGCCTCTGCTCGGTAGTGGCAGCCTAAAATTGCGGGTAGCCCAGGGCAGCTCGGGAAGTCAACCGGGAGTCTTCGACAAGGACCGGACCTTCGAGCCTAACTCCCTGGCGAGCGCTCCCGGTTTAACGTCCTCTAACGTTGGTGACAAGGAGCTTAAGCCCGAAGTCAGCACAGAGCTGGAGGTCGGGTTTGATCTCAGTTTTCTGAACGAGCGCTGGGGGCTTGAATTCACGCTGTACAATCAGCGCACAATCGATGCACTGGTGCTCAAGCAGATTGCTCCGTCTACAGGTTTTGCCGGTTTCCAGCAGAGCAATATTGGAGAGGTGAGCAACAACGGTTTGGAACTGTTCCTCCGTGGCCTCATTATCCATACCGCGACCCTGAAGTGGGACCTTCGATTTTCCTACTCCGCAAGCAAAAATAATGTCGTCAGTCTGGGAGATGCGGCCGTCCCAGTGGGTAACCTGGGCGGCGTCAACCGAAATGAGGAGGGCTATCCCGTCGCCTCGCTCTGGGCACGGGGCCTGCGGAGCGATACGGTGGCGATCGTCAGTGGCGGCGTGCGGGCGGTGCCGGTGCCGGCAGTGGACGCCGGAGATCCCGCCCTGGACGGCATCGGGATCCTGGACGGCAAGCGAGTGGTGACGGCGGGCAATGTCTACATCGGTCCATCGTTGCCGTTAGAAACTGGGTACCTGCGCAATGACATCACGCTGTTTGGAAATTTCCGGTTCTCATTTCTTGTGGACTGGACTGATGGGCACTGGATGTATAACAGTACGCGTGAGTTCCAGTTTGAGTTCGGCAATTTGAAGAAGCCGGAACTCACCCCTTATGAGGTTCAGTACTATACGAACAAGCTGGCCACGGTGGGCTTTGGCGGGTTGGAGCCGGACGAGAAGGAGCGGCTCATCGAGCTGGCCCGCCTGGACGACCGAGAGGCCTACAACATGATGTCACCCGCCAATTTCATCAAATTGAGGGAGATATCGGCGTCGTACACCTTCCGCAACGTCCCGGGTCTGGAGAGCCTCACCCTGGTGGCAGCGGGCCGGAATCTCTGGACCGCTTCGCCCTACAACGGCCCGGATCCGGAAGTCAACTGGTCCGGCGCCAGCAGTACCCAGTCCAACGGTGTTGACTTCCTCACAACCCCCTCGCCCCGCAGGTTCACCCTCATGCTCAGGGCAAGTTTCTAAGCGGGGGCAAAGTGATGGGATCAGTCCTTGCCAAGCTATTAAGAGTCAGGCGCCACCCAGTGTCCGGTGAAGTTCGCAGGAAGCTACCCGGGCCCATGGAAACAGCCCTGGTAGCCCTGCTCGCGGCCACCATCGCCTTTCCGGGCTGCGACGCCCTGCTCAACGTTGAAAACCCCGGCTCGATCCTCGAGCAGGATTTGGAAACGGACACGGCGATCGATCCCCTTCTGACGGGGTTCAAAGCCGAGCTCTTTGCCGGTAATTTCAACAGTCTCCCCATGATCGTCCTTACCCAAGCCCTGCTGGCGGGCGAGACGTATAATGCCGACACCTTCACCTATTTTCAGGCCTTGGTGACGCGCGATGTCCAGTGCAGCGACGGAAGCCTCGACGGGCTGTACGCCTCGCTGTCCATTGCCCTTTTTTTGGGAGCAGACCTAGCGCGTCGTATGAAGCGGGTGCTGCCGCCGCCAGCTGCGGGAGGCACAGCAGCTGACAGTGCCGCTAAGGATATCCGCCTCGCTGAGACCCTGTGCGTCCTGGGATCGGGCTATCTGGTGGCCGCCGAGACGTGGTGGGAGATGCCCTTTGCGAAATTTGATGGCGTCCAATACGTTCCCGGTCCCATGGAACAGCAGACGGCTATACTTAACCGGGCCGTGGATAGCTTCACCGAAGCTCAAGCCGTAGCAGAGGCCGCGGCGTCGCCTGAGTTGGAGAGCTATGCCCGCAGCGGCCTGGCACGGGCCTATCTGTTGCTGGGTGACCTGGCTGCTGCCCTGCCACATGCGGCTGCTTCAGCCACTGGACGCTGGAATTATATGGCCCCCTACAGCAATCTGGATGAGAACTTCATCTATGTCTGGATTACACAGAGAGGTGGTCAGACCGTGGCACCAGAATTTCGCAATACGGGTGATCCGCGTGTGGCGGTCACCAATTCCGGCCAACTGGCATTGAATCAGTCCGATGCGCTGTGGGTACCCGACAAGTATGATGCCAGGGATCGGCCGCTCCGTATCGCCAGCTGGCAGGAGAGCGCCCTTATTGCGGCCGAGGCAGAGCTGACAGTCAACGGGGACGTGACGGCAGCCCTGGGCTGGATCAACAGCGTGCGTGTGGAGGCGGGCCTGGCCGCTGCCACGGGCGCCACGATTGCCGAGGTAACAACAATTCTGCGGCGAGAGCGTAAGTACGAGTTCTTTTTCGAGGGACGCCGTTTGTCAGACCTGATCCGCTACGGAGTAACCGAGGTGAACTATACGGGTGGGCAGGTTCCGGGAGTGCAGCCGCTGCCCTACTATCTCCCCATCCCCGACGACGAGTCGGACAACAACGACCATGTTAGCTGCAACGAGGCCCGCTGGCCGTAGCAGCTCGCACACATCTCAAAAGGCGACAGCATGATGGCCCTGCGACTCCGCGGGGCGTTGTGTTTTGGCCCTTACCCCTGAAATTGGAGTGGAGGGCGCGTTCAGGGGTTGACGATGGGGGGCGTGTCGACAGCTGTTGACCGGCACATCAGGGGGCCATGGCCCTCACACGTTGACCTGTCGTGCCACGCGGATAAATCGGCTGGTGGTGCCCGTACCACGCCCGGTATTGAACCACTTTTTCCACAGCCAGGCCTGCGCAGGGAGGTTGCGCGCCTGCGGTATGGGATAGGGCGCCATCATATACCACAGCCTGCAGAGAGCGATCCCCAGGATATCGTTGTTGCGGAGCTCCTCATCAAAACGCCCCGGCTCCTCCAGCAGCCAGGTCAGCTTATACCCCAGCACCCGCTCGAGCCGACGGCGCCATTCCTCCTTGCGCGAACGCTGCAGGTAACGGAACAGGATATCCTTTGCCGTACGCGGGTGAATCTGCCAGTAGCCCAGTTCGGGTCCATTGCTGATGCCCTGCCGAAATTGGTACAGGCTTTCCACCGCGCCGGTCCTGAGCACCAGCTCTTCCACGTCCGGCGACCACATATCCAGGCCTTGGAGCACCAGCCTTGCCAGCAGTCGATAGTCGGGATAGTGAATCCCGATCGGGGTGTGGGTCCGGACACCGCTACCCAATATGACGGGTACACTCAGAAGTATGAGAATGAATCGCATGGCTCGTATGGTGGTGTTGGTTGGCTTAGCAGACAGGTGTTGGGAGCATTGAAGGCGCACTGGTAAGGCACCCCAGCAGGCTCAGGAGGGCACTGTTCAGGTGTCGGCCAGCATTGCATAGCAACGATGTTGGCACCGGCACGGCCCGTGCTGCTCCCAGGCTTCCCGCGGGGTTCATATGATCGTGGCATTCATTCATAGCTGCACAACGCATCATTCGCTAGCGTATAATTGGCAACATCCGTGCCATAATGTCCAGTTCTGCCGTCCTGGCATACCTCCAGTAGATTAAATCATTGATTACCAAATAATTGAACCTGGTGTAGAGTGTGCCTGGATGACGGGAAATGTGGCTGAACAAAGCACAATCAGGGCGCATCCTGCCGGCTCGCCGGTGCGGTTAACGAAATCCCTGACCGAGGTGGGCGCTCCTCGGCCAGTCAATGCTGACGGCTGCCAAATGGGGCGCGCTACGGGGTTAAATTAAGAACAACATGGCAATGGAGTCATGGCGCCACAGGCGAAGGGGATAATATGGGACACGGCCTACTTGCCCAAGTCATTCAGCAACGAGCCAAACACACGGCGGCTGCCCTGTTCCTGGTGACATTACTTGCGGCAGGCTGTGGCACCGCGTCCGTCGCCATCACAGTTACCAGGCCAGCCGAAATCAATCTGAAGGATTATCGCAAGATCGCCATCGGAGATATCATTGGCCAGGATGAACGCAAGGGGAAGCACGCCAAGGATCTGTCGGATGAACTCACCTCTGCCCTGGTTGCTTCGAATCAATTTGAGGTCCTCAACCGCAAGAATCTCGCACGGATCATGACTGAGCATGACCTGAGTGAAACCGGAATCATTGATGAATCGACAGCGCCGGAACTCGGCAAGCTCATCGGAACAGCGGCACTGATATTCGGACGCATTCAGACCGACCAATACGAGGAAGACTTGAGCACTGGGGCATCGTACAAAGATAAAAAAGGCAAAGTCCATCAGACGCATACGAGAATAGGGACCTACCGCGTGACGGCAAACTTGCAGATTATAGATATCCAAACAGCTAAAGTGCTGGCTGCCAGGACCCTCACCGCCAACAGATCAGCCCGCAAAACCGCCGACCTCAAGGACCCGGGCAGGATAGACCGCGACGCGCTGTTCCGCAGCTGCATCAAGAATATCTCCGGGCAGTTCATGCGGATGGTGGCCCCCTACGAGGTTCAGGTTCGGGCGGCGTTTCTCACGGATGATCTGCTGCCGGAAACAGACCAGGCCATCGCATTTTTCCGTATCGGTGAATGGGAGGACGGCATAACCTTGCTCAGGGACGCCGTGGGCAAGCTGGGACTGGACAGTGAGGTTCAGTCCAAGGTCTACTACAATT
This sequence comes from Candidatus Neomarinimicrobiota bacterium, assembly GCA_022560655.1. Taxonomy (NCBI): domain Bacteria; kingdom Pseudomonadati; phylum Fidelibacterota; species Fidelibacterota bacterium. Next base: position 55,181 of record JADFSS010000002.1, on the reverse strand, counting down.
TGGGTCTGGCAGAGATTTATACGCAGGAATTTGACTCGGCGCTGAAACACCTCAAGACCGCCCTGAGCCTGAATCCAAAGTCAAGGCGCATCCAGAAAACCATCGTGAGGGCCAAGGACGAGAAGGAAAATGCGGAGAAACTCAAGGAGCAGATCTGACCGGAGGTGCCCCGGTCGGGTTTGCTGCTTCACCCTCAATTCTATCCGCTGGAGGTCGCCACGAGCGCCAGGCACATGAGGTCCCCACTACCTAGGGCCCGCCTCTGCAGAGCCCTGTCCAAACTGCTGGCGACAGGACTGATATTGACCGCTCTGCCGCCGCTGAGAGCATCCGAAAAATCGGCCGCCCTTGAAAGCGGGTAGCTAGCCGCTAACGCTCACTTGGAGGTGAGGGTCCAGCTGCCGTCCCAGTCATCGCCGGGGGGGTGGGCCTTGAAATGGTCGCAGCGCAGGGCGTAAACCTGGCTGGGGGTGGTGGGGCGCTTCGTGAAGGTCTCCTCCAGCGGTTCACTGGCAAGAAACTTCTCCATGGCCTCATCCCACACCTGCTCTCCGTACAGCGCCATGCCCGCGCGGTAGATAGCCCGCATTTCAACCAGTGGGGGCGTCAGCTGCCCTGCTGTGGCCATGATTTCGACTGTCGAGACGGCCTCTGACTTGCCCATGACGCGAACCTTGTCGATCTCTCGCCACTCGAAGTTGTCGGGCCCGGCGAGATCGAGGGTCTCGTTCGTGCACTGGATGTAGATGCCATACTGTTTCGCGGAGGCCTCCAGCCGGGCGGCCGTATTGACCACATCGCCCATCATGGTGTAGTTCATCCGCGTCGGGGTTCCCATATTGCCGGTGACAAAATCACCTGAGTGCACGCCGATACGCATGCGCATTTCGTGGATCAGCTCAGGCCACTTATCGCCCTCCGAATGCCACTTTTCCCGGAGTTCGGTAAGATTCGCCTGCATCCCAAGGGCCGTTCTCAGTGCTCGGGCAGCGTGATCGTCCATACGCAACGGTGCCCCGAAAAATGCCACAATGGCATCCCCCTCGTATTTGTCGAGCGTGCCGCCCGCGGCCAGCAGGGTGTCGGTCATTGCCGTAAGGTATTCGTTGAGCAACTCCACCAGCTGCGTGGCCGTAAGGATCTCCGAAAAGCTTGAAAACGACTGAATATCGGTAAAGTAAGCGGTGCGCACCCCAGAATCACCCCCCAACTCGGGCTGTTGGTTGGTCTCAACCAGCTCGTCGATGAGCTCTGGCGATATGTAGGTGCTGAAGGTCTTGCGGAGGAACCGTTTGTCCTTTTCAAGAACCACGTACTGATAGAGATTCACACTGAGGAAGGACCCTCCGATGCCCATGATGGGTCGTACGATTTCGAACACCTGCAACACCTCGATAAACCGGTTGAAGGCGAACAGCATCCAGCCCGCAGCGAATACCCCCGCGACGAGTAATGACCAGATGCCCTTGACCCGGGTCAGTGCAGCGCCTGCCAACGCCCCCAGCAAAGCTACAATCCAGAACATGGCGGCCTGCGGTACGGGGTGGACAAACTCGTTCGCGAGGAAACTCATGATCATGTTGGCGTGGATCTCCACGCCGGGGAAGGCCTCCTGCACGGGCGTGCTTCTCAGATCCATCAAGCCCGGCAGTGTGGACCCTACCAGTACAATCTTGCCCTGGAAATATTCCGCCGGCAGCATATCAGGCGAGGCCCAGGCATAGGGGATGTACCGAAAGGTGCGATGGGTGCCAAAATAGTTCACCCATATGCGGCCGCTGGCATCGGTGGGGACCTCGCGTACAACCTTGCCGCTGCGGTCCCTCAATTTGAGTCGCTGCCGGTCCATATCATACTCGAGGCCGTCCGCAGGAATGTCGAGTATGTCCATGACCGCAGCCATCGTGAGGCTGGGGTAGACTTGGCCCGCGCTGGAAAAGTGCACGGCGGTGGGACCGCGGCGGATGATGCCGTCGGCGTCCTGGGGGAAGTTGGCGCTGCCGATGCCCTTGCTGGCGTTGAGCAGATCTATAAATTTGAGGTCGAAACGCTCACCGGCGGGAAAGCGGGCAGCGACATCAGCGGGCACCCGAATCGTCTTTGCAGCGGCATCCAGCAGGGATGGAATGCGGATAACCATCCCCGCCTCAAGGCCAACTGGCGGCAGCAGGTCGGTGTTCAGCCCGCTGAGATAATCGGCGGCAGCGGTGTCGCCAAAATAGGCACCGGCAATGTCGGCCATGGACTCGCCCTCCCGAACCGTATGCAGGTGCACACCCTCAGGCGGCTCGGTCATGGGATATTGGAAATTCAGAGTGTCTGCCTGGGAGAGTGAAATGGCGTGATAGACATTGCCCGCGCGGTAGGTGGCATTAACAAACGCCGTGTCATGGTGGAGCTCGGGCTCGGGATCAAACAGGACATCGAATATGATCGCCCTGGCTTGACCACTGCTGAGATAGTTGATGAGCACGCCATGGCGATCGTGAAACCATCGAAAATAGTTCCCCAATTCGTCGATACTTTGTTGATCAATATCGACGATCAGCACGGTATCAATGGATTCTTCGCGGAAGTTCGATGTTCTAGCCCGGAACCTGCTGTCATAGGACCGGTTTTCATAGCCGCCCACGACTTCCGTCAGAAATGACCACGGTGCCGTGGTGACCGTCCATATAAAAAGGGCTGAGACCACACCCAGCCCGGAGCCAATGAGCAGCTGCCTGAGTTTGTCAGACACCCTGGCCACTTAGCCGACGAAGCGATGCCACGGTTTTACCCCTATTCTCCCTGTTGTTGATCGAGGTCTTTGTTCCAGCGGACAAACTCCAACTGATCATCGGTCGCCTGATCAAACTCGAACAGATTGTAGCGGCCGTCCGAGCGGACGTTGATCTGCATGCCTTCAACCAGGGTGATCCAGTCTTCCAGTGACACCTCGTAGGGGCCTGGCACCTCCTCAGGCGGGGCTACTTCCTGGGGCGGCCCAATCCTGATGGGGTCCGGTGCACCGGTGCCACCATCGCCCTGCTGGCCACCATCGCCGGCCTGCGCCCAGATAACGTCCACATTGCCCTCGTACACCAGTACCGAGCTCTCAGCCGTGTCGGCGATGGTCCTGAACTTGGTGCCGCGTATGGCGGCCACTGCCGTCGGCGCCCGGATAGCGACGTTCCTGGTCTCACCAAAAGCCGCCTTGGCCGCCACCCACACCTGGCCCGAAAAAATTGTCGCCCCGAAGTCCTTCTGGAGGGGGGTTACACTTGCAGCGGTCAGCTGCAGCTCGCTTTTCTCCGCAATGCGGACTTTCCCGCCTCCATCGAGGGTAATCTCACAGCGCGATTTGGGTGCCGTCCTGATCCTGTCGCCCACAAATACGTCCTGATTCATAATCGCTTTGCCCCAGCCCGGATTGGGCCGAACCAGGATCTGGACGTTGCCCAGGGGAAAGGTCACCCGGCCGAACAGTTGTTTGTCCTGGGCCGATAGAGCAGTTAGAAATATGGGCAGTAAGACCGGAAGATACCGGTAAGGAGCTGTCATGCCGTCATTCAAGCCCGGTCGGAGGGATTATCGGATCCGCCTTAGGAGACAGCTAGCGGTAGGCTGGCGAGAATATCGCGAGCGAGTGTCGTTTGGCCCCAACCGCACGCTCTCATCAGTCGAGGATGAACATCACCCGGCAATTGCTGAGGGCCTCCGCGAAGCCGGCATATCCCGCCGCCTGCTGGGCATCGCGGGTGGCGATAACCACATCGGTGCCGAACGTGCCCTGGGTTGCAGTCCCCTTGATGGTGAGCGGGTTACCCGCAACGCGGGAATCGAGCTTGGCCGCGGCGATATCCTTGTGGTAGCCCACCACGCCCTGGGTAACAGCAAAGTCGCGGGGATAGTTGCCCGGGCCGTAGATCACCGACCCATCGCTGGTAAACACGCGGGGCGACATGGACGGTTTGACTCCCAAGCCGCGGGTATCGATAATCAGACCCGTAATGGGCTGGCCCGCGATGGCGAGGGCAACGCTAGCTCCAGCCGCCGGGGCAAGGGCGCGGTTGGCAGCACCAGCAATACCTGGGAGGAAAGCAATGGGCTGGTCTTCACCGGGGGTAGCCACCGCGGCACTGGCCGGGAGAACGGCGTCCATGATGCCGCTCATGGGCACGGTCATGCTGAGCTCCACCGACGCGTCGCTCAGATATTTCACGTCCCCCACCTGCCGGGCACCCCGGACCATGGCTTCCACCTGTGTTCGGATGACATCACTTGAAACCATGTTGTTCATGACAGTGGTCTCCGACGTGATTCGCACCGCCTTCACCGCCTCCACGAGGTTACGCAGGGCGTCCAATTTAGCCGCCCGAATCGCATTGGCCCGGGCCATGCCCACATTGGGCGCATTGGTAGGAATGGCGCCGATACCCGTGGCGGTAATGATCCGCATGGAATAGTCCACTACACCGAATTCATTCGGCTCGGTGACGGCCCCGGGGGCGCCCAATCCCTGGCCCCGCGCAGCGCCTACGGAAAGGAGCAGAAGCAGCACGGTCACCATAAGTTTGTTGTGTCGCATAGGTTTTCTCCCTGGAAATTTCGTTGTGCGGGACAGCGTGGCGCTCAAAAGAACTCTATGGACTGCGCTCTAAAAGGTGGTTCGTAGCGCAGTTTGAAAATCCCTGATGATGAGCAGGGCGTCCGCTCCGGTTACGTGGCCCCCCGGATCGAACCGGCCGGTGAATGTGTCGGCTTTCATGATGCCCCGCTCCGCACAGAGCGCCATCGCATTGTAGGCAAAGTGGCTACTGGGCACATCGGCGAAGCGTGACGGGTTCTCCCCAAAATAGCGGGTGTCCAGTGAGGCGTCCCTCGTAGCCGTAACCAGGATGCGTTGCACGGCCATGGCATAGTCGACCCGAGTTACCGTTTGGTCGGGAGAAAAATTGCCTGCGGGATCCACCTGGAACACGCCCAGTTGCAACGCCTCCACGATCCACGGCTCAGCCCAATGGCCGGCCACATCCCGGGGAACCATCGCGGCGGCTGGGGTCTCCGAAGCCCCTGGGGGCCGGAAGCCCACCTGCCCGGCGCTCGGGGGCGCCATACGCTCGAATATGGCGGCGAGTTTGAGCTCCTCAGCGAAGAGGACCGCCAGGTCGGAGCGGGTGATCTCGCTCTTGATGGCGATCTTCCGGCCCGCGTCTGTGCCCGGTCTGGCCCTGACAATATTCTGCGAAAGGGTCCACATCTCATCCGCCTTGCCCGCCAAGTCGCCCTTCAGGTCAACCACCTTGGCAAATTGTGCGCCAGCCTGTTGAAAATTCAGTCCGTAGAAGCTGGCCTCGCCCAGATAGTAATCGACTGCCTCGTTACCGGGGTCAAGTTTGGCGGCACGGTTAAGATCGCCTTCGGCTTTCTTCAACCAATTCTTCTCCAGCGACCTCTTGGCAAGCCAGTACCGGCCGCGGAATATCCAGACCGTAGGATCCTTGGGGGCCAGTTTCACCGCTTTGTTGACGGCCTTTTCCCGATCCTGAAAGTCCATCATGTAGGCTCGCGTCAGGCCCAGCCCACCCCAACCGGGGGCAAAATTCTTGTCCAGGTCCACCGCCCGCTGAAAGGCGGCCTCGGCCCGGGCATAATCGCCGCTCTCAAGGCTGCGGACACCGAGCCGCTGGTGGTACTCAGGCGTGTCCAGGTCGGACTGTGATACGACCTTCGGAGCACACCCCGGCAAGCCCATTAGCCCTATCAAAGCAAGGGATAACAATACTTTAGCGCGCATCGTGAAAACTCCTCCGCTGGTGGCACTGAATGACATGGCGCGGGACGCAAGAGTAGCTCGGAATGAAGGTAGGTATGGATAGCATCATCCGCAAGGGGATTGCCACCACGGTCAGCATTTCAGCACGGTGGACGCCGTTCGAAATCCACGGCAGTGAGTCATTTGGCCTGGACTGTGAGATCTAAGCCGCTGGGCGTCATGGCCACAACGAATAGTGCATAGGTCCCGAAATCTTTCCCGTCCAGGGCCGATCCCAGGTCCTCATTGCTGCCTGTATAGCGCAGGGCCAAGGTGACCGTCCCACTGGCAAAGCTGCGCTGGTCCACCGACTGTATGCCCTCGATCTCGCTGCCCAGACTGGCGATGATCTGCCGACGGCTTTGGAAGGTCACCCCGGAAATTCGCAGGGTAACGAGACGGGCGTTGGATTGTTCGAGGCTCCAGCGCCTGACCGTTTCGGCCAACAGGTAGTCGCTCACTTTTCCGGCGGCCTGTTTCAGGGCGCTCACGCCGGCGGTTCGGGCGTCAATATGAGTGCCCTTGCCGTGGAAAGTCTCCTGTGCCATGATTTCGGCATTATCCGCGCGGATCACCTGAGCGCTGATGTTCGCCTGGCCCGAGAGCCGCGTGCCCAGCATGGGATGGGTTACGGCTTTGGAGCTAGCGATGCCCACAATGATGTACTCGGCGCCAAACTCGGCTGCCACGCCAGCGGCCTGGGCCGCATTTCCCTGAATGGAGGCCAGGCTGATATTCCTCTGCCGCAAGGCCTCGCTCTGGCTCGGGCTGACGATACTGAACCCCTTGGCCGCCAGCGCCCGCCCAATCTCCGTTTCGGCTACGATGGAGTTGGGATCATCAATGTTGGTCTCATCGATCATGATCATGAACCGTGGGTGCCGCACCCACGATAGCAAGAGGTCCAGTGCCAACTGATCCTTCACCACCTCGTCCAGGATATCTGTTACGACGGCCTCAATCGTTACTGTCCACAGTCCATCAGGGCCCTGGCTGGCTGACCGCTCTTCGTAGGTCTTTACGAACCCGTTGGCTTTGCTCAGAATACGGTCCTCCACCACCTGAAAATTCTTTACCAGCGTTTCGCTGGCAACCACCACGCCGACCCCTTTCTCCACGGCATCACGCTTGGCGGCAGACAACGCAGCATCGCGGGTCATGGCCATCCCCTGACCGGTCACTGTCAGTGTCTGGGCACTAAGGATGGCACCCAGTCCCACGAGCACGGCTACGGCCAGATTCGGTGGCAGGATTCGTTTCGGCGAGAGTCTGTTGTTGATCATGTCGGTACGCTCTCTGGTAATTGAGGCCAATGTTTCCGCTCATGGGCTACCGCAAGCCCGCGACCGGCGACAGCCTGAAGATTGAGCGGGTGAAGGGAATCGAACCCTCGTAACCAGCTTGGGAAGCTGGTGTTCTGCCATTGAACTACACCCGCACGGGCCAATCCAATTTACCGGGCCTTATCCTGCCAACACAAGACACCAATATGAGTTCTTGCGCGGTTGGGCCACGATCTACCTGGTGAACCTGCGCTGCAACATCTAGTTCATACTTCGAACTGCTCCACAATATTTTGTGGTCCAGGCCACATTTTTACTTGCACCCTAATTTTAGGCGGCCTACATTTTGCGCGGCATTTCATGCCGCCCCCGTATACCTAACAGTTGCCAGGTATCCGCTTGAAGCAGAGGAAGTCTTTTACCCTCAAGGAGGAGATGGTCGCATGGCCGAAGCGATGGAATTTGATTTCTTTGAAACGATTATCGGGGCCCCTGGCACAGGAACAAGGCTTCCCTTAGAGCCTGCCGAGACTGGAAACGGGCGTGGCAGGATGGCCGAGGCCTCCTTGCCCCCCAAGACCCGCGACGAACAGTCGCCCCCAAAGTACAAATTGGACGCCTATTATCAGGATGACGAAATCGCCAGGGACGTGTTGCGGGCCAAATATCTGGCGCCGGGAGAGAGCCACCCGTGGGATCTGTGGGTGCGCCAGGCCAGGGCCATTGCCGGCGTGGAAGCCACCCCGGAGTTGAGGCGCCAGTGGGAAGGTCGATTCTTGTACCTCCTGGAGGATTTTCGCTTCGTTCCTGGCGGTCGCATTATGCACGGCGCGGGGCGTGAAGATATCAAGACGACCCTCAATAACTGCTATGTTGTGGCCATCAAGGAGGATGCCATCAGTGCCATCTACCAGGCTATTTTTGACGAGGCGTTGACCTACAAGTATGGCGGCGGCTGCGGCCACGACCTGTCGACCCTGCGGCCGTCCGGTTCGCCCATCGCCGGCACGGGCGGGGAGTCGTGCGGCCCCATCGGCTTCATGGACCTGTTCAGCACGAACACCAATACGATCGCACAGCACGGGCGCCGGGGTGCAAACATGCAAACCCTGCGGGTTGATCATCCCGATATTGAAAGCTTCATCACGATCAAGAAAAATCTGGACAAGGTGATGTACTCGAATATCTCCGTCCTGCTCACCCATGAGTTCATGCATGCGGTGGAGCAGGATCAGGACTTCGAACTGCGGTGGGGCGGTGAGGTCTACCGCACGGTCCGCGCCCAGGAATTATGGCATGAGATCATTGCCGCGGCCCATGCCAGCGCCGAACCGGGGCTCATATTCTGGGACACCATGCGGGACTACCATAACGGGGAGTATTGCAGCCCGCTGGTTTCCACCAACCCCTGCGCCGAGCAGCCGCTGCCCGATGGTGGCTGTTGCAATCTGGGCAGCATCAACCTGGAGCGCTTTGTGGATGCCGATGGCCAGTTTATGATGGCGGCGTTTGATGAGACGGTGAGCGTGGCCACCCGCTTCCTCGATAATGTGATCGATTACAACATTGACCGCCATGCCCTCCCCATCCAGCAAGAAAACGCCAAGAACGATCGCCGCATTGGACTGGGCATTCTTGGTTTGGGCGACATGCTGGTGCGCCGGAGCATCCGGTACGACAGTGATGAGGCGCTCCAAGCTGTAGAGGAGATCATGAGAACCATGCGGGACACGGCCTACGCAACTTCCATCAGTCTTGCAGCTGAAAAGGGCGTCTTCCCCAACTTTGAGTGGGACGGCTATCGCCAGAGCCACTTCATACCCAGCCTGCCGGAGAATCTGCGCACGGACATCAGAGAGCAGGGGATTCGCAACGTAACCATTCTGACTGTGCCACCTACCGGCTCGGGGGCGATCGTCGCCCAGGTGACCTCTGGCATCGAGCCGATTTTCGCCACTTCCTACAAGCGCCGCGTAAAGCGGAATGAGGGGCTGGGCGATACTTTCCGGGAATACACCGTCTATCACCCCATTATCAAGAATCTGTTTGGGACTGACGGCGATATGCCCGAGTATGTCACAACCGCACACCAGATTGACCCCTTTTTTCGGGTGAAGCTACAGGGTGTTATCCAGCGCTTCGTCGACAGCTCCATTTCTTCTACGGTGAATCTGCCCCAGGACATCTCCGCGGAGACGGTGGCGGAGATCTACATGGCCGCCTATCATGAAGGCCTAAAGGGCATTACCGTCTACCGGGAGGGTTCGCGTGAGGGTATCCTGATATCCGACGAGCAGTCCCAGCCACAGGGAAATGAGCCGCCACCTCATGAGCCAGAGGCTGACCGTGACGGACAATCCGGTGATTCTGAGAGCACCGTTGATGCCCAGGCTCAACCCTCCGTCGCTGTTTCTGAGAGCCTCATGGGCCGGCCACAACTGCACCCCCGCCCCAGACCGGAGATAACCGGGGGTGTCACGCGCAGGGTCCGGACCGGCGAGGGCAATCTCTACATCACCATCAACGAGGATGAGCGTGGGCTCTGCGAGGTCTTCACCACGATCGGTAAGGCTGGCGGCGCCGCGTCCACCCAGGCCGAAGCCATCAGTCGCTTGATATCACTGAACCTTCGGTCCGGCGTGGATCCGTGGGAAATCGTGAAGCAGCTCAGAGGCATCAGCGGCCCCAGCCCAACCTGGGAACAAGGCCGCCTCATTCTGTCGACGCCGGACGCCATTGGCCAGGCGCTGGGCCGCTATCTGGGCGAGCGACAGAAACGGCCGTGGGAACTTGTTCAAAACGGCGCTGGAGACAGGGCCGGTGCTAATGGCCTGAGACCCGACGGCCCAAAACCTGCCCCTGGGTACTCTTCCGCCAGCGGGCCAACCCCTGAGGAGCCTAGTTCCAAGACCATGATTACATGCCCGCATTGCGGCGGCAATGTCGTCCACGAGGGCGGCTGCGTTACCTGCCCGGCATGCGGGTACTCCCGGTGCTAACCCCCCCTGACTACGCACCACACGGGCAAAAAAGGGCGGGAATCCCATCCCGCCCTTTTTTTATCCAGCCATCGCTAGCTCGCTTGTGTCAGTCGTGCAGAATCTCCTGCTCCTTCGTCGCCAGCATCTCATCCAGCTGAGTGACGCGAGCATCCGTCATGCCCTGAATATTGTCCATCTCGCGGTGCATATTGTCCTCGGACAAATCGTGCTCTTTGGCGAATAGTTTAAGTTCGGCGTTTGCATCCCTGCGAACATTGCGAACCGTTACCTTGCCTTCTTCAACGGTCGCATGCGCTATCTTGACAAGGTCGCGCCGCCGTTCCTCAGTGAGCTCGGGTATGGGCAGACGGATGACTTGCCCGTCATTGGTAGGATTGAGTCCCAAATCAGCAAGTTGAATCGCTTTCTCGACAGCCCCAATCTGGGTCTTGTCGAAAGGCTCAACCACCAGCATGCGCGGCTCCGGCGCCGATATGCTGGCCAGGTTTTTCAGCGGCTGATGACTCCCGTAGTAATCGATCTTAATGTGGTCGACCAGGCGGGGATTAGCACGTCCTGTGCGCAATGTTGCCAGCTCCTGACGCGTGTGCTCCAAAGTTGCATCCATCTGTTCCTTCGTGCGGGCGTGTAGCTCGTTGATCATGACCCTTCCCCCCTAACAATGGTGCCCACTGCCTCACCGCTGGCAGCCTTTAACATGTTGCCATCTAACTGCATGTTGAAGACCAGAATGGGCAGCTGGTTTTCCATGCAGAGCGTAACCGCGGTCAGATCCATGACGCGCAGTTTTTTCGAAATCACTTCCTCATAATCAAGTTTGTCATACTTCCTCGCCCCGGGGTCGACTATGGGATCGGCGCTGTACACTCCATCGACTTTCGTGCCCTTCAAGATCAGCGCTGCTCCAACTTCAATGCCGCGCAACACTGCTGCCGTATCGGTGGAAAAATAGGGGTTGCCCGTGCCACCGGCGAAGATGACCACCCGCCCTTTTTCCAAATGCCGAATAGCGCGGCGGCGGATATACGGTTCCGCCATCTGGGTGATGGTAATGGCCGAAAGAACCCTCGTATCGAGGCCGAGCCTCTCCAGGGCATTCTGAAAGGCAACCGCATTCATGACGGTGCCCAACATCCCCAGATAATCTGCGGAAACTCGGTCTACGCCATTATCGGCGGCAGAGGCACCCCGGAAAAAATTGCCCCCGCCGATGACAATGCCAATTTCGATGCCCCGCTCCGCAACGGTCTTGACCTGACGGGCAAGATTATCGACAACGGCAGTCTCGATACCAAAGCCTCGTTCGCCAGCAAGAATCTCGCCGCTCATTTTCAGGAGGACGCGACGATACGGCAAATCAGCCATGTGAATGCAGGGATTGGGTCAGGCGCCGCTATTCAGGGGATCTGTCTCGCCAAGTTGAAAGCGACTGAATCGGGCAATGGATATGTTCTCACCCATCTTGGCGATGACCTCTTTCACGTAATCACCAATCGTCCTCTGCGGATCCTTAACAAAACCTTGCTCGAGGAGAACGTTTTCAGAAATAAACTTGTCGACCTTGCCGGCGATAATTTTCTCAAGGATATGGTCGGGTTTACCTGCTTGGCGGGCCTGCTCCGCAAATATGCCTTTTTCATGTTCCAGCACATCGGGAGACATGTCTTCACGCTGAACCACCATAGGCGCCGCGGCTGCGATATGCATGGCAATATCTTTGACAAAGCTCTGAAAACTTTCCGTCTTGGCCATGAAATCGGTCTCGCAGTTGACCTCAATCAGAACACCCAGTTTTGACCCGGGATGGATGTAAGAGAGCACGACCCCATCGCCGGTGTCGCGATGCGACTTTTTCTCGGCCTTCGCTATGCCACTGGCTCGCAGATGGTCAATGGCCTTTTCAAGATCACCGCCGGCTGCCTCCAACGCCCGCTTGCAATCCATCATGCCGGCCCCCGTCCTCTGCCGAAGTTCCTTGACGAGGCTGGCGGGGATCACGCTTCGCTGGCCTCCTTGGGAAGATGTTCGCCTTCACCAGCGACCACAGCTTCGACCTGAGCTTCTTTCACCGTTTCGGTTTCCTCAGGCCCGGGCTTGGCTGCCTCCTCGCCATCTTCCTCTTCAAAGGACTCGCCGCCGCGAGCGGCAATGATGCCGTCTGCCAGCTCGGCGGTGATTAATTGGATTGTGCGCAGGGAATCGTCATTGGCAGGAATAGGATAGTCGGCCATTTCGGGATCCGTGTTGCTGTCAACGATGGCGATCACGGGAATCTCCAGGCGACGGGCCTCCCTGATGGCCGTAGCCTCATGCTGGGCATCGACAACATAAACTGCATCGGGGAGCTGCTTCATGTCTTTAATACCCCGGTGTTGATCGGAGAGCCGTATCCGCTCACGCTCCAGGCGCAATATCTCCTTCTTGGTCAAGGACTGGTATAGAGTATCGGCATCCTTTTCAAGCTGCTGAAGTCGCTTGATGCTGCGCTTAATGGTCGCAAAGTTGGTCAGCGTTCCACCAAGCCAACGCTCCACGACGTAATACATGCCGCACCGGTCAGCCTCGCGCTGCAAGACATCCTTGGCCTGCTTCTTGGTACCGACGAAGAGAATCGTACCGCCATCCCGGACAATCTGCGAGGCCACCTCCACAGCACGCTGCAAACAGATCATGGTCTGCTCTACATCAATGATGTGGATTCCGTTTTTCTCCATGTAAATGTATGGCTTGTAGTTGGGATGCCACCGCCGGGTAAGATGCCCGAAATGGGCACCGGTGCTGATAAGATCTTCTACGGTTAGCTGGTGGCCGGCAGGCATCGCGATATCAGTAGGATATCAGGAGCTTAGCGCTTCGAAAACTGGAATTTCTTCCGCGCACCCGGCTGGCCGTACTTCTTACGTTCCACCTCGCGGGCATCGCGGGTCAATAAACCGGCCTGCTTGAGTGGCTGGCGATTGCTGCTGTCAACTTTTTCGAGGGCACGAGCAATACCCAGCCGGACAGCACCGGCCTGCCCGGAGGACCCCCCACCCCGCACCCTGACGGTAATATCAAAGTGCGACGCAGCACCCACCGCCTCAAGAGGCTGCGCTATGATCTGCTTATGGGCCACACGGGGAAAGTAATTGTCAACGGTCCGCTTGTTGATCAGGATTTGCCCTTTGCCGCTTTCAATCCGTACGATGGCAACGGACGTCTTGCGCCGCCCAACGGTAGTAGCCATGGCCTTGCCCATGCTCCGGCTAGAGTTCCATCAGCTTAGGTTGCTGGGCTGTGTGCGGATGAGCAGCACCTGCATACACTTTCAGGTGTCTCAGCAGCTGTCGTCCAAGACGATTGTGAGGCAACATACCTTTAACGGCGCGCCTGATAATCCGATCGGGATGGGTCCTGCGTACATCTTCCAGAGGGGTGAGTTTCAGGCCGCCTGGAAAGCCCGTATGGCGCCAATACTTTTTTTGCGACTCCTTGGCACCTGTCGTCTTCACCTTCTCTGCATTTGTGACGATGACAAAGTCGCCCATGTCCAGATGGGGCGAATAGGTGGGCTTGTGCTTTCCACGAAGCACCGTTGCGATGCCCGAGGCCAGTCGCCCAAGGACCTGCCCTTCGGCATCCACCAGGTACCAATCCTTATGGATGTCGCCCCCTCTGAGAGTAAATGTACGCATTTGTATAGCGCGGCAAGTTAGCGGCCGGGTCGACAGGAGGTCAAGGCTTTTCAGGGCGGGAAAACAGGGTATTGCGTGCGATGGTTGCCTGAACCCGCCCGCGGTATCTGGAGCCCACCAGCGGGGTGTTGCGGGAGCGTGAATGGATGTCATCCCGGCGAAATTCCCACGCTTCGTCAGGCTTCAAAACCACCAATTCCGCCTCCTGGCCCGGCTCCAGAGGCGTAAGTTCAATCCCTACCACGCGAGCCGGGCCGGACGTGAACAGGTTGATGACCGCCTCCGTGGAGAGCTCTGCCTTCCGCAATACCGTGTGGGCTAACCCAAACGCAGATTCCAGTCCGATCATTCCGAACGGTGCGCGCAGCATGTCCTGTTCTTTATCCTCAACCGTGTGGGGGGCGTGATCGGTGGCAATGCAGTCCAGGGTCCCATCGGCCAGTCCCTCGACAACAGCCTGACGGTCTGCCTCCGTACGCAGCGGTGGAGCCACCTTGGCATTGGTATCAAAGTCAGCGATGGCCTGTTCCGTCAGCCCGAGGTGGTGTGGCGTGGCTTCGGCTGTCACGGCTACACCCCGGGCCTTGAACTGGCGCAGGAGATCGACTCCCAAAGCCGTGCTCACATGGGGTACGTGCAATCGCCCCCCCGTCTCCTCGGCCACCAGGAGATCGCGATAAAGCATGGCTGCCTCGGCCTGGACCGGATTGCCGGGCAGACCCAGACGGGTGGCAAGGGCGCCTTCGTTCATGACCCCCTCGGCGCGGAGGTGAGGGTCTTCGGCATGGTTCATGATCGGTACGCCCAAATCCTTTACATACAAAAGGGCCTGCCTAAGCATTTGACCATCCCGAATCGGTAGCCCGTCATCGGAGAATGCCACGGCACCGGAAGCATGCATCTCCAGAAGCTCGGCCAGGGCCTCGCCGTGCTGGCCGCGGGTCACGGCCCCGATGGGGTACATGATCACCGGCAGGTCCGCCGAGCGTTCCACCATGAACCGGATTCCTTCGGGGGAATCTATGGGCGGGTCGGTGTTGGGCATGAGGCATACCCTGGTAAATCCGCCGGCCAGGGCCGCCCTGCTGCCGGTAGCCAGCGTTTCCTTGTCCTCCCGCCCCGGTTCACGAAAATGAACGTGGGTGTCAATAAACCCGTGGGTAACCAGGCAATCAGTTGCCTCAATGACGGTGGGCGTGTCCTGCAGCTCTGCTGCTTCTACCAAGCGACCGTTTCTGATGGCCAGATCCTGCTTGCGGCTGCGGCCGGTGCGTGGGTCGTAAAGGGTGCCACCCCGGATGAGAACCTCGCTGGGCAGGGCGCCGATGCTGCCCTTCAAGTTCCCTCCGGCGGGTTGGCCCCCAACAGATGGTAGAGGACGCTCATGCGAATGGCCACGCCGTTGATGACCTGGTCCAGAATGATGGCCTGGTCACCGTCGACGACATCGCTGTCCAGCTCCACGCCACGGTTCACCGGCCCGGGGTGTAGGATGACCAGCTCCTTTTTATGCCGCGAGAGGCGCTCGTTCGTGATACCGAAGCGGCTGCGATACTCCCGGACCGAGGGGATCATCCCGACCCCCATCCGTTCGCGCTGAATGCGCAAGACGTTCACAGCATCGGTGTCGTCCAACACGGCGTCGGTATCGGTGGTAACGGCGACACCGAGGTCGGCAATGAAGGGCGGAATCAGGTGCCCTGGGCCGCACACCGTCACCTTGGCACCCATGGTGATGAGGCCGAAGATGTTCGAAAGGGCTACCCGGCTGTGGGCGATATCGCCGATGATGCCAATTTTTAGATTCTTCACCCGGCCAAACCTTTCGTGCAGGGACATGATGTCCAGCAGTGCCTGGGTCGGGTGCTCATGGGTTCCATCGCCGGCGTTGATCACCACCGCGTCGACAAACTGGCTCAGCTGCCGCACCGAACCGGGAGCGGGGTGCCGCATCACTACGGCATCCATCTTCATGGCATGGATGTTCCGGACGGTATCCTTCAGGCTCTCGCCCTTATCGAGACTGGATTGGCTGGCGGAAAAATTGATCACTTCCGCGCTGAGCCGTTTCTCGGCCAGTTCGAATGACATGCGGGTGCGAGTAGACGGCTCGAAAAACAGATTGACCACGTTGATCCCGGTGAGCGTGGGCACCTTTTTGATAGGCCTGTCGAGCACCTCCCGAAACATGAAGCCCGTATCCAGGAACTGCTGAATATCCGGTCGGGAAACCCCCTCCAGACCCAACAGGTGCTGGGTGGCAACGGCGGTTCCGCTCACGCGCCGTAATCCACCAGTAACACCTGGTCCTCCCCATCAACTTCTTCCACGTGGACGTGCACCTGCTGGTTCGCCTCCGCTTGGTGGAATTGGCCCACGTAGTCGGCCTGGATGGGCAGCTCGCGATGCCCACGGTCTATCAGCACCGCCAACTGGATGGATGCTGGCCTGCCGAAATCCATGACGCTGTTCATAGCGGCGCGAGCGGTCCGGCCCGTGTAGAGCACATCGTCTACCAGGATAATGTGCAGATCGTCAACGGCGAACGAGATGTTGGTGGGGCCGATCTTGGGTGCGGGGAGTCTGGTGCGAAAATCGTCACGATGGAAGGTTACGTCTACCGTGCCGAACCTGATGGGGCCAGCGCTTGCTGAGCTCAGAATTTGCTGCATGCGGCGGGCCAGGAATTCGCCCCGCCGTTGGATGCCCACCAGGGCTAGGGTGTCCTGATTGGGATGCTGGTCCGTAATCAGTCGGCACAGTCGTTCCAGCGCCTGCGCCATGGCGGCGCCATCCATCAGAACTGATGTGGCCTTGGCTGTGCTCACGATTACGGTGACAAAACAAAGCCCCCAGACTGGAGGCTTAGCAGTGGCGGCTGGTAAGGTGGGAGAGCCCCGTCACAACCGCTCGGTTTCAATGGACGGCTCACTTCAAAGGTCAAAGTTAGTCAGCCTAATCTTTAGAGAACAGGACAATATAAACTCGTCGCCCGGCTGAGCTCCCCTGCACGTTAACCCGCACCCACTTTCTGAACTTTAAGGAGGTTGGTGGTGCCTGACTGACCGATGGGTACGCCGGCAGTCAGGACAAAATATTCGCCCGGCCGCACGAATCCTTTCGCCAGCAGCAACTTTTCAGACTCGGCCAGCATCTCGTCCGTGCTCCGATAACTCTCCACATGCACCGGCGTTACACCCCAGGAGAGCTGCAGCTGGCGG
The DNA here is from genome assembly GCA_022560655.1 of Candidatus Neomarinimicrobiota bacterium. NCBI lineage: Bacteria > Pseudomonadati > Fidelibacterota > Fidelibacterota bacterium. The sequence goes on along the minus strand of JADFSS010000002.1, from coordinate 38,204 downwards.
CAGGTTGACAGGTGCGGTGATAGGGCGACGATGCGCGACTTGGGCCGGTACCGGGCTACATGCCGGGCAGTGTTGCCGGAATGAGTCATCGTGACCACAACAGGTATCTCGCGTTCCCGTGCAATGGTGCTCGCCGCGTGGCTGATGGATGCTCCCACGCCCAGGAGGCTGTAGTCCACTCGGCGCCGGCCCATGGTACCCACCGTCTCTCTCTCGGTGGCAAGGGCAATCGTGCTAAGGGTTTGGACAGCCTTCACGGGGTAAGACCCTACGGCGGTCTCATTTGACAGCATCAGCGCATCAGTGCCGTCATAGATGGCATTGGCGACATCGTTGACTTCCGCCCTCGTGGGCGCTGGCGAGGAGATCATACTGTCAAGCAACTGGGTCGCCGTCACCACGGGTTTGCCGACCGAATTGCATGCGCGGATAATCTTCTTTTGGATGTGGGGCACCTCTTCCAGGGGCATCTCGACTCCCAAATCGCCCCTGGCTACCATGATGCCGTCGAAGGCCTGGACGATCTCCTCCAGTCGAGCAACTGCCTCAGGTTTCTCGATCTTTGCCATGACGGGTAGCTGCTTGCCTGCGGCAGAAAAAATGGCGTCTATAGGCTTCCGATCATCGGGGGAGCGGACAAACGACAGCGCCACCCAATCCACCCCCAGAGCCAGACCGTGGCGCAAAAAATCTTTATCCGCCGAGGTAAGTGAGGGGACAGCCAGGGCTACGCCCGGAAAATTCACTCCCTTATTGGCTCGCAACTTGCCGCCGAAAGTCACCCGAACGCGGAGACGGGAGGATGACTCGCGCGTAAGGACCTGCAATTCAATGCGTCCATCATCCAGCATGACGCGCGCACGGTCTTCCACCCCCTGGAAGCCGATCTGGGGGCGGATTCGTACGTCCGCCTTACTATCGGAGCCGAGAGTGAACTCGTCACCGTCGGTTAACATCGTGCCCTCGGGCGGGATATTGTCTACCCGTATTTTCGGGCCGGAAAGGTCGAGCAGGATACAAAGCATACTACCCGCCTGTTTTTCGACCTCTCGGAGCCGGGGGACCAGATCGGTCATCTCCTCCAGGCTGGCGTGGGAGCTATTGATGCGGGCTACATCCATACCTGCCGCCATGAGTTGTCGCAATGTTTCAGACGCGGCTGAGGCAGGCCCGATGGTTACAACCGTTTTTGTCTTGCGCTGCACGTTTTCCCGGTCATTATGCTCAATCATGAGGTTGCCATGGCGTGAATGGATCGGTGGGCCGAAGAAGCCCCCCCAATGAGTGTCTGTGTCACTGAGTTCAGGTGAACCAACGTTACGGGCGGGGTTTTGTAAGCGCAAGGCCCTCCTGCGCCTTCAGGGGACCGAGGTAGGTTGAGTACTGCCTGCGCGAAAAGAAAGTAGTAAAGTATCACTGGCTTTGGCCGATAACGGATGTGGGAAGTTGGACTCACCAGCCAAGCTCGCAAATGAAGCACCGCATTACCCACACTCACCTATTGGCACCCCAGAGGTCATGAACATCTCCCCGATAGCCATTGCTAGCCCACGACTGGGCGCTTACTTGCCCCAGCGCGAGCAAGCGGATGGTGATGCCCCTGGTCGAGGTGCGGGCTCCAACCAACCTGCCGGTAATCCCGGATCCGCTCCGCAGGCCAATCCCTATCTGCCGCCCGCCCTTCGCCAGCCCGAAGCAGCATCCAGTCTCGGGGCCACCCGTGGCCCGCAGCGCCCATTGGGGGCTACGGACGAACCTGCTGAGAGCGGTCAGGGGCTGAGTGCGACAAAAGGTGGGAATTCAGCGAAAGCGCTGGAGGGGAGTTTCGGCGGTAACGGTAAGCTGGAACTCTCACCCGAGGAAAATGCCCGGGTTGAGGAGCTCAAGCGCCGCGATACCGCAGTGCGGCGGCATGAGCAGGCCCATGTGGCTGCGGCGGGACGCTACGCCCGTGGGGGCGCGAATTTTCAGTATGTGCTGGGGCCTGACGGCAAGCTGTACGCCGTCGGTGGCGAAGTCCAGATCGACACCTCGGAAGTACCCGATGACCCGCAAGCAACCATTCAGAAGGCCCAGACGGTTCGCAGGGCAGCCCTGGCACCCTCCAATCCATCGTCTCAGGACCAGCGGGTGGCTGCGGCCGCAACCCAAATGGAATTCAACGCCCGGATGGAACTGGCCCAGGAACGAGCTGAGAAATCCGGTCCCGATGCGGAAGAAAACGAGCAAAATGATCAAGCTCCAGCGCCGCGGGCGGAACCTGCTGTCATTGATCTGTTTGCCTGAGGCTTGCTGAGCCAGAAAAGGTGTGACACCGGCAAACTCGGCACATCCGCACCCAATCGGGATTTGTGCAACCTATCAGTCTGACGAATGATGTTCGCAGCTAGGGGACCGGGCCGAGATCGACAGTGCCATCAAGGGCGAGCTGTGGCTGAGGGGATCGATTTTTCGGGGACCCGGCTATGTGTAGCACCTGATAGTGGCCGCAGGCCTGCTGCTGGCGGCAAACCCAGCGGACATCGTGCACGCGGTGTCGATGGTCCACCCGACAGTACCGGGGGCAGAAATAGTCCCCGGAGTTTTTCACACTAACGAAGATCTTTTCTCCTGTTGCGACATAGATCGTGGCTTGGCTACGCAACTCCTCAACGTGCCACGCACTCCCGCCTGCGACGATGAGTGAGAAAAAGACTAACATTCCCGCCAGAGACCCCATATCCAAGGCTCCTTTCTTTCACCTTTATCGGCGGTAGAAAGGCGCTTGCCAGATAATAACCGGCTAAGTGTCCCGGACAGGGAGTTATGTGTCGAGCGTTAAAATGCAGAATTATGGGGAAAGAAAAACGGAAATAGCGTGGGCGCTATTTCTGTTGGAAACTACGTCAGACCCACCATCACCCCCCCTGAGTGGAACCGGAGATTTAGCCCCCGGCACCTTCATCAGTCTGGTCTGAGAGGTTCTTAAGTCCTTCATCGAAGAGAATGCGCGCCAGATTATTTGCCCGGGCGGGATTCTGAGTAACAAATCGGACCAATGACAACTGCTCGGGCGAGAGACTCGCCTCAGAAGTCATCGGTACGGGGCCACCCTCGCTCACAGCCAGGTAACTACCCTCCCCTTTGGGCTCACCAATCCCGACCAGGAGCCAACTTGGAGACACATCCAGGTCCCGACATACCTTCTCCATCATGTCAAGGGTGGGCCGCTGGCGATCATTCTCGTAGGCGTTGATCGTTTGTCGACTTACGCCCAATATCTGGCCGAAATGTTCCTGGGTCAGCTTGGTGGTCTTGCGAATCCATCTGAACCGCTCACCGAATTGCCAGGCAAATTTAATCATTGCTTTATCCATTTATTCTTGACACTTTGTATAGGCCGGAACTACATTCCGTCCGTATTTGGTATTTTACTTATATTTGAAACAGTATTTCTGATCGATCCGGCCTCGAAGGAATAAAGGAATATAGGGAGAGTTGCATCCGAATTCAAAATAATATGATTTCTTAATGGGGTTAAATAGTCATCATAGCGCTTCAGATCACCGCCGAACCTGTGTATCATCCGAATAGCCTCCTCCGATTTATCTTAAGCGCATCACCTCCAGTTTGAAAAAACCTTATTGTTCCGGGCCCAGTTGATTTTCCGTGAGGAGCGAGGTTCTGGATGACGACCGACTGACTGAATAATCAACATCCACTGAGCCAAATAAGCTCAGGCAGCCCTCTACTCCGCAAGGACTGTTTGCCGATCAAAGGGCACTGCTAAGGTCTCAGTTGAATTGTCTGCAACGCGCGTCGCCGGCACCGATCCGCCACAGCTGATCCTGGTGTTCTGGGAGCTGCCGGCGCCGAGCAGCTAGCGTCCGGAGAGGCGCAGCTTTTATCGGCGCGGTGAGCTGTTGCAGGCGCAGGCGGGGCCGGGCTCCTCGCGATATCGCGGTCTTAGGGCGAACCACCCCGAAGAAGGCTTTCCGCTGCCGCCCGATCGCCCACTTTAGCATACAGGCCTGCGAGGCGTTCCCTTAAGCCTTCATAGTCGGGCTCATCATCAAGCCACGCGCGGTAGTGGTCGACGGCTTCTGGAAACCGCTGGAGCTTGATCAGCGCCGTACCGATGATACCCCGTGATTCGCTTGATGGCGGCTGCGGCAAATCCGCCAGAGCCTGAAGAATTCCCTCCCACTTCCCCTGCTGGGCAAGTGCCTTGGTCAGTAGGGTCATGGCTTGTTGACTGTCAGGTTTCAGAGTGAGGCACTCGCGGAGGACCCGCTCAGCAGAAGCTGGGTCCTCGTTGGCCAGCTGAAGTTCTCCCAAGCTGTAGAGCAAGTGCTGCCGGGGAATAAGGACGTCCTTCGGCAAATCGCTCCCCCCCGTGACCGCTCCCTCCTGCGGCTGGGAGAGTACTGCCGAAAGGTACCGGATTTGGCCGGCAGGGTCTTCCCGCGACCGCATTACCCGATACATAATGAAGTTTCCACTGGATTGCCGGGGGACCAGTTGAATCGATTCCGCGGCATAATTCTCGGCCTCAGCCAAACGATCCAGTTGCCAGCAGGCCTCAGCGGCCGCATTGAGCACCGTTGCCAACGATGCGCCGGAAAATTCCTTGAGGTCCATGGCCCGCACGTATTCGTGCAGCGCCGCTTGAGGGTCACCCATAAGGGCATAATTTTGTCCGAGGGTGTAGTGAGCGTAGCCTGAGTCCGGCTCCTCGGCGACCTGGGCTTCCAGCAGGGGCTGGTTGCGCCTAAACTTGGCTTTCAGCCCGGCCTTGTCCAGGGCGTACCCCTCGTGCTCCAGGATAACCTGGGAACTCTTTTCTTCCCCACCCGCAGCCTTGAGACTGGGATGAACCTGCTCGTGAATGCGACCAGAAAACTGGATTTTCGGATGACGGGAGAACAGCCGGTGCGACATGGAGAGGGTGTAGCTGTGCCTGTCAGCCTGCAGGTTCCTGATCTGGACCTGATAAATCGTGGGTCTAGCCGGCACAACCAGCAGGCTCCGAAGTGGCTCTACCGAGTGCTCAAGCAACCGCTCATCCGCGTCGATCCACAGAATCCAGGTTTCGGTGGCGTGGCGAATGGACTCGTTGCGGGCGGCTGAAAAGTCGTCGATCCACGCAAAGTGATGCACCTCCGCACCGAAGGAGCGGGCGATGCTCGTGGTGTCATCCGTGGAGCCTGTGTCCACTACCACCAGTTGATCGGCGACCCCCGCGACACTTTCCAGGCAGCCCGGAAGCATCCGGGCCTCGTCACGCACGATCAAGCAGACTGAAAGGGTGGTCCGGCCCATGGCGGGGCCTATCCAGCCAGACCCGTTTGAAGCGCATCCCGGATGGCAATGAAAAGGGGTTGGTTTCGGCCGGAGATATATTGGAGCAACGCTTGAATTTTTATTTGATGTTTGTTGAACAGGGCTTGAATCTTCATAATAGAGTTGAGCAACTCATCATGGGACAGCTGCTGTTCCATTTCCCAGGCCAGCTGAATCGGCTGATATAGTCCCTCCTCCATGCCCAGGTAGTAGCGCCTTTCGCCAAAGTAACTTTCCACCGCCCGGTGCTGGGCCGCAATGGCGTCCGCCTTCCGGTCTGCAGCCAGAAGCAAACGCCCAAGAGGCTCGCTGAAGCGCCCGTTGGCCTCCATGTTTTGGTGAATGATCCAAAGCGATTCAACCGTCTTTTCGGGGTAGTGCTTGCCGGCCAGTAAAGAATTACACAGCATGCCGATAAGCCCGCTCACGGCCATGGGCTCCCGACGGGGCACATCCGGGTCTCTGCTGACGACATTGAGGCCCTCCTCCACGGCCGCACTGGCGCGGTCCCATTCCTTCAGGGCCCTGGCGGCTTCGGCTAGATAAAACCAGGACCGCACGGATTCCGGGGCCCTGTCGAGCTCTTTCTCAATTCTGACAATAGCGTCACGCAGCTCCCACTCCTCTGGTGCCGGGGTGCCCAAGCTGATAATGGCAGCGTGAGGCATGAATTCGGTAACTTGTTCCCGCCCGGCCCCAGCGGCCGAGGCGTCTTCAAGGCTGTCCTGCAGTGTAGGGTAGATCTCATGTTCCCAGCGCAGGGAACTGCCTGTGCGTACGAGCCGGGCATCGAAATAGTAGTTGCGGGGCTCCTCAAAGCTAAGGATGGGGAATTCTATGGCAACGGCCTCCACATCCTTGAGCCAGTCGGTGAGGGCCGGGGGATCAGCCACATGGAGGACTTCCTCCTGATGCAGGAACAGCGCCCAGGGAGATCGCACCTGATCCAGGGCAGTGTTGAGCAGGGCACTCTCGTTTGGATCGTCAGGCACGGGCAGATACTGGGCGTCATATTCCGAGGCGAGATGCTGCACCATCTGTTCGCCCGCCCCACCGGTATGGACGATCACAATCTGACCGGCTACTTTGTTGACTGAGTGCAACGCATTGGCTAGATTTCCGCTCCGTGACTGAATCACCATGCAAAGAGTGATAAGGTTGACTGCAGCCTCACCCGCGCCACTCATGCCATAATCTTTTTTTCGACCTCCCCAAACTCCAACAACAATCGCATCTTGGCCATTTTCTTTTCGAAGAGTTCCCGATTGTTGACACGCAAAGCCGGTTCACTCCCCCCCGGCTTAAAAGTATCCAATAGGCCCTCGTTGCTGTACTGATCGAGCAAAGACTTATATTTTTCCAGTGGTTTATTGAATTTCTCCTTGAGCACTTTCTCCAGCGCATTGATCGGAAAGTCTTCCGGTGCACCCTCGGCAGATAAGATTTCTTTAATGGCCTCAAGCAGTTCCGGCTCACGCACATCACCAAATTTGAACTGCTCGGACATCGACTTGGCATAGCCCGTTTCGAGCATGTATCGGTCGCGGCAAAAATCGGCAAACTGGAAAAATCTTGGGGTGTCTGATATGATAAGAACTCGGCCCATTCCTTCCCTGCGGTCAGATTCGGCCAGCTTTGCGGTAACCAACAGGTTCATCGTGTCGTTAACCCGCTCTTCGTTAAATCCCAGCATGAAAGAGGTGGTGCTCACCGCCGTGGCCCATTCCAGAATAATCTTGTCATGAGTATCGGGCTCAGTCTGCCGAGCCATAAGTGCGACGATGTTTATCACCTGTCGGCCAGCACCCCGTGCGAGCAGAATACTCTGATTCTTTGTCGCCGACCGCAGTCGTTCCACAAGAATGGCAAAAAACCCTCGCAGCCACTTAGGCACTTCTTCCATGCGGCTGCGAAACATCTCACGGCTGATTTCCAAGAGAACCACCTTGGAAACAGCCGTTGCCGCCGCAGAGCGGGGCTGATTATCGATCAGGCACATCTCCCCGAAAATTGAGCCCGCCTTCAGCAGTTCCAATACCGTCTTCTGATCGCCAAGCACCTTGGATATCTCGATCTCACCCTCGAGAACGATGAACATGGTCTGCCCCGCGTCCCCATCCTTGAAGATCACGTCACCCGGGGCGTAATACCTTTTTAGGCGCTCTCCCAAAGTGCTCAATCTACCCTACCTCACTATGCGGTAATCTGGCCCGGAACGGGCCCCAAAAGCAAGGCTGTCGTGGCCGAGCCTATCCTTGGCGGTTAAGTTGGTCAAGCAGCTCCCGCGCCTGCTCATGCTCGGGATTTGCCGCGATAACGGCTTCAAGATGACGCTTCGACTCCGGCGTTCGCTCAACCTCGGCGTAGAGTGAAGCCAGGATGAAGTGGGTCTGCCATTCGTTGGGATCTTCTTCCAGGATGCTCATCAGCAAGGCCACCCCGTCGTCGTACTGCCCTGCCTCCACCAGTATCTGTCCCAGTAGGCGCCGGGTATCCAGATCGCGAGAATCCTTTTCCAGCACCTCTACCAGGCGAAGTTGAGCGGCACTCATGCTACCTTCAGTCACATCCAGCAAGGCCAAGCTGTGCTGGACTGGCGTCCAGTCCTCATTTAAGCTTACGGCGTGGTGATAGTGATTCCTAGCTTCCAGCAGATCGCCCTTGAGGTGCGCCACCAGCCCCAGCCCGTAGATACCTTCGATCCTGGCGGGGTCCTGGGCCAAAACCTCCCGGCAGATTTCGGCCCCGCCGTCCAGGTCGCCCTGGTTGATCTGCTCGATGGCCGCAAGCGCTTTGCGCTGCAACTCGCTGGTCCTCTGTTCTGCTGACTCAATCACAACTACCTCCTGCTGCACAGGCTAACGCGTTCCGAATGATCTACCGTAACTCCCGCGGGGAAAGCTTCATCGTGCCCGACATTGAGGGCGACGGATGCTGACCCTGACTGCATGCATGTACTGCGGTGCCTGGCTACCTTGTCGAGCCAGGCAACGGGCTGTTATCGGTCCTGGATTTCACTGACGGCTTGTCACGCATGCAGATTCTTGAGGCTCTCTTTGACAATAGAACTACCGGGATCGATATCCAGAGCGCGCTCGAAGAAAAATCCGGCGTCATTTACGCGTTCCATTTTCTGACAAATCTTACCCAATGCGATGAGCGCCTCGAGATCCTGGGGGTGATGCCGGATGATTTTCTTGTAGGTCAGCAGGGAATCGTTTATTCTACCGGTCTCCTCGTACAGTTCGGCAAGGTTTTTCAGGCTCGTGCTATCGTCGGGCTTGAAGCTCGCAGCCTGCTCAAGGTGGTAAACGGCAGCACTCATTTTCCCTTGTTCATAGTATAGAGAGCCCAGATCGTTATGGGCCGCAGCAAAATCGGGGCTGTAAAGCAAGGCACATTGCAGCACCAGGACCGCGCCGGGTGTGTCGTCCCGATAAAGGAGATTTTGTGCATACAGGCGGAGCAAATGCGCCTGCTCCACAAATTGCTGTAATGTATCTTCCGTCAGCTCAATTGCGCCTGCGGAGTCCCCCTTGGCCATCTTGTCACGAATGGCTTCCATTGTCTTCTCCAGCTTCAGGTAGTGCCCCAGACGGTCTTCTACCACCCGGTTATAGGCCTCCAGGCGCTTATCTCGTTCTTTGACCATCCTGCGGGTATGCACCAGCTCCATCTCGGTGGAGACCCGGCTACCGGTTTGCTCGCCGGAGTGGTGCCGGTATTCCAGCACAAACTCAGGCACCAGCACCGCGTCCCAGCCAGCGGTGACCATGCGGACAAACAGGTCGTGGTCCTCATGCCCTTCGGACTCGCCGTAGCCCCCCACCTGCTCAAAGGCTTTCCGGCGGTACATGGACGAGCCATGCATGTAGTTGGCGGTCTTCAGCTTATCGAGATGGGCGCGGTCGAATTCGGGAAATTCCCACAGATACATGTCGTCCACATTCGGCACAGGCTTGGCGCCCACCTGCGACGCAATGAGCTCGGCCCGAGGCCCAAAGAGGACCGTGTTGGTGTACGCGATGGCTGCCTTGGGGTGGCGATCCAAGGCCAGCCTGCAGCGCTGGACATAATCGCTGCGAAATCGATTGTCCGCGCCCAGGAAGCAAATGTAATCGCCTGTAGTAAGGGCTACGGCCTTATTGAAATTCCCAATAATGCCAAGGTTCTCCTCGTTCCGAACGATTCTGATGCGATCCTTGTAGCGTTCCGCGATATCCATGGAGTTATCGGTGGAGCAGTCATCCATGAACACAATTTCATCCGGTTGTATCGACTGCGCCAGGGCCGATTCAATGGCCTCTGCGGCAAACGAGCCGTAATTGTAGTTAGCAATGATGAGCGAGACGGTGGAAGTCTTAAACGAAGTATCGTTGACAGCGATGATCCTGTTGAATTGGAAGGGGTCATGATTGTTGCCATTTACGCACGACAGTGCCCCGGTAAAATGCTTGCGGGTCAGTTCAATCAGCTCATCATCATGGTTTCCGTAGGGGTAGCCGAACCAGCCAAATCCATCTGGGTCCAGCGCCCGAAGTTCATCGGGGACCTGCAGCTCTCTGAGCAGCTTGTCCGGGTCACCCTCTTTCACCAGGTCGCTATGCGTCTTGCCATGCCACTGCAGGCGGCCCCCGCCCTGGATCAACTTTGCCAGCGTATCGCGATCCGCAAACCGCGCAGGGGGTTCCACCTGCTGGTCAAATGAGTTGTCCTGCCCAATCGAATCACCCACCACGAAGAGTTCAAACGGGTAACCGAACGACTTGAGTATCGGTAGCGCGTACTGATAGACGTTTTCGTAGACACCATCGAAGGTGATGACCACGTGGTCGGGATCGTGGGGGTCATAGTCATCAAGATGGACCACGGTCCGGTGGGCGAGTTCGGCCATCTGGCGCCAGAACTGATTGCAGTTGACCCACCACGGGGTGGGCGACTCCAGGAACACTTTGTGGTACAGCAGGATCATTTCAGGTAGACTTCCAGATGGTGAGAATACTCGCGGTAGGAATAATATTCCCGGTGGAGAGTCAGGTAGGGAAAACGGAACCTGTACCACTCGTCGATGTGGACGCTTACAAGATGCCCACCTGGAACCAACAAATCGTCCAGGATACTGAACGCCAGTTGATCCCCCTCCGCGATGTATTGGGGATAAAGTACACCCGCGATAACAATGAGGTCAAACGACTGCCCCCACCCCGCGTCGGGTAGCTCAAATAGCGAAAGGGGATAAAAACTCAGGTGTGACTGGTCCCGGAATTTGTCTTTGGCGAGCTGGATTGCCCGGTTCGATATATCGACACCAATGACTTCGTCACCCGGTAATCGCCTGGTAATGAAGCCGTCACCACTGCCAATGTCCAGAATGCGTCGGTACCGCTTTCTGGGTAGTACAGACAACAGGTTCGCCCGGCGAACTAGGTCGGAACGGTTGCTCTCATAGTTCCAGGGGTCTGGCTTGTCGTACCACTGCTCAATTTCATCTAACGGCTGTAGAACGCCCTTGAACATGAGGCGTCATTTCGCTTTTGAGCCGGGGGCCTTGCCCTGGCCCAACTTTTTCAGCTCATCCGGCACACTCTTCGCCAGCGCGTCCACGGCGCTGCCGGACAGAGCAGCAGCCTGATTCTCGGCACGGATTCGAAGGTAGACTTCTTCCCGGTGAATGGACACTTCCGCAGGGGCAGTTATCCCAACTTTCACCTGGCCGCCGGCACATTCCAATATGGTGAAAATAATGCCATCGGACACCCTGATACTTTCACCCGACTTCCGCGTAAGGACCAGCATGACAGTTAATCTCCCCCCATGGAGGGTACCAGGGACGCGAGTGGTTCGTCAAACTTGAGGCCGTTCGCATCTAGAATAATCTGGTGCCCCCGGCCAGTGAGGGTGCTAATGATAATCGGCGCCTTGGTGTTCACGGTAATGGAATTGGTCTCCGAATTCACGCGCAGGACGTAGTAGGACGCCACGCTATCCATCGAAGGATTTCCAATCAAGCTCAGGTGTTCTTTGCTGAGATTCGGGAGCACGTCTCTTTTCAGGAGAAAACTGCTGAGGATAGGGAGGGCGACCTCGGGATCTACGGTGGACCGGAGCCACAAGAACGGCCTGAGATCTTCCCTGCTCTCCAGCACATATATTTTGTGCTCCTCGAAGCCGGGCAATCCGGCGGGAAACTGCAGTGGCCCTGAGTCCCGCTGCCACTCCGGCTGCCTCGACGGGCGTACGGCTGCGCGAGCCATTAGCGGAGATGATTTAGAATGCTGATGTTCATGATGCGCGTGCTGGACTCCAAAGCAGCTCTGAAACCGAGCTCTCGGGCATTAAACCGCATAATAGCTTCGGTCAAGTCTACATCTTCGGACTGAGAAATGGTGGCCTGAAGATTGATGCGTGAGATTTCCAGATTATCCCGCGTGAGCTCCAGCCGACGCTGAATGGAGCCTGAACCTGTTATGGTGGTAAGCAGCTCTTCACTGACCGTATCGATCGCGGCAAGGGCTGCATCCATCGCCAGTCCGTCATTGGCGACCATGGCATCGCGCATGGCGATGCCGGCGTCGAAAATGTTATCGAATTCCGAGCCCACTATGTTAATCCGCAGGTAGGTGCCCTCACCCACCTTGCGGCTAATCTCGCCGTCATTGCCTGCATATGTCACGGAAATGCCGTCGAAGGTGAACGGATCGGCGCCCTTGGTGATCGTACCGCCAAAAAGGAACCTGCCTGCGAAGCGGGTATTGCCCATTTGAACCATTTCCTTTATCGCCGCTTCAACATAGATCGCGGTTGTAGCGCGGGCGCCTGGATCGGCGTCGCTGCGCGACTGCATCCCCAGCTGCCGGATTTGCTGCAGGGCATCATAAACGATATTCAGCGATTCCGCTCCCACCCTGATCCACGCCAACCCGGAATCAATATTGTCCAGGTGCTGTTCGGTCCGCTTGAGCAGGCTCTTGAACCTCCCCGCCCGATTGAATTTTACGGGATCATCGGATGAGGTCGCGACCTCCTTGCTGGTACTGATCTGCCGCTGGACACTGGCCAGCCGTTCCTGATTACCCGCCAGAAAACTGATGATCTGATCCTGAAGTTGGGCGTTAGTAATTCGCATGGGAAACCTCTAAATCCTATTTAGGTCATGTTCAACAGTGTGCGCGTCAATTCGTCAGCGGTCCTAACCAACCTAGAGGCAGCAACAAAGGCCTGCTCAAGTTGCATCAAGCGCGTCATTTCCTCTTCTATGCTGACACCGGCGACAGATTGCTGCTGGGCCCGAAGGTGATCAACGATGCGCTGCTGGTTGTTTTGCAGGAAATCTACCGCCTGGATCCTGTTCCCCAGGGTGCCCACCAGAGAGCGGTAAAACTGTCCCATGGTCTGATTACCAATTGTGTCAATATCCACCAGGTCAGACAGCGATTTGGCGACATTACTATTGCCGGGTTCGCCTGCAGCATCGGCGCTGGCAATCAGGTCGACGTTGTCCAAAATCGCATTGTTAAGCGCCAGCGAGGCAGCCCCTTCCACCGAATCGGTGAAAAAATTCAGACCGGTCACCCCATCCAAATTAAAGCCGGCGCTGTGGCGGGAATTGACCTCTTGAGCAATCGTAACGGCCAGGGTATCGAGATTATTCAGAATCGTGGGTATGTCCTCATTATGCACTGCGATTAGGCCGCTTATTTCCCCAGCGGTTATCTCGATCTGCCGCTCGGTTCCGCCGATGGTGGTGATAATTTGGCTAATCCCATCGGCGCCCACCGATTCCTGCACCGTCAGTTCAAATGATATGGTACCCGCGACCAGCAATAGTCCCGAGACAAAGACGGACTCCCCGGATTCACCGCGCTGGACGTCAATGTTGGCGAGCTCGGCCATACGCCCAATAATGCGGTCGCGCTGATCTTCCAGATCCGGGTTGCCGGTGGGATTTAGTTCGTTCAATTGGGCCAGCTGGGAGGCGAGCTCATTCAATGACGACACGCGTGCTTTAATCTCGCCGCTGATTACGCCTTGTAAATCAGAAAACTCCTCGAATACCCGATTAAAGCTGAGCGCAAGGGTTTGCCCCCTGTCACGCACCACGGTTCTAGCAACGCTGCTTTCGGGATCGTTGGCCAGGCCGTTCCAGGCGCTCCAGAAGTCGTCAAGCATGACACCTAGGCCGGTTTCATTGCTGGCCGGCAATACCCCTTCGATCTGCCTCAGCAGGGTGTTTTCCGATGTGTAGCGGGACAGCAGGGAGTTTTGGTTCCACAATTGGCGATCCACAAAATTTTCTCGAATGCGCCTAAGGGTATCCCCGTTAATGGCGCTGGCAAGGCTAAAGCCGGACAGCAGTTCCGGCAGAATGGGATTGACGTCAACGCGCTGCCGGCTGTACCCGTCCGTATTCACATTGGATACATTCTTTCCGGTAATCTGTATCTTGAATTGGGAGAGCAGCATGCCCTGCTTCCCGATTTCGGACAATAAACTTAAACCACCCATCTCAGATTCTCCCTTCGATCAGACTGGAGCCCTGCGTACCCTGATCATCCTTGCCTTCGGCCGAATAGACCGGAAAGCGCTCGGATGATTTGATGAGCTCGCGGGCAGCGTCACGCACGAACTTGATGGAGTAATCCAGCAAGTAACTGTTTTCCTCGTTGGTCAACATCACTTCCTTGAGGATTTGCTGGAGGCTGCGGTGAATATCTGACAGGCGCTCGGAATAGGTTGACTCAACCACCGCAATCAGCTGGCTCACGCTCTGAATCTCGTCCTCACTGCCCAGCGCCTCGCCCACCGCCTTAAGCGAAGATGCTCTGGTCTTGGCTACCTCTTCGGATTGTTGCAGAAGGGTTTGTTCCTGGCTCATCGCCTCCCTGAGATCCTCCAACTGCCCTTCGATGATGCTGGACTGTTTCTTGCGGAGCACGAGCAGCAGCTCGTTGTACATCCGCATCTCCTGGGACAGGACCGTAATGAGCCTGGCAAGCAGGCGTTCAGCGACCGGTTGCTTGGTCATCGATAACCTTCATTATTCTGGGAGTCAGCAGATCCTGTGGTGCGGCACCCTGCTTGGTCTCGTCGGCGTTCTCAGGAACATGAGATTGCAGGTTGCGGTACAGCAGATCCGCCAGGCCAATGCCGCCACCCTCACTCAAAGCGGTGCCCATCACCTGATGGAACATGAGATCGGGCAATCCGCCACCTGACAGGCTGCCCTCGGGCAGCGATTTTTCCATGGTCTTGACCAGATGGCCCATGAAGAGGGCCTCAAAACCCTGGCAGGCCTTCCACAGGTCGCCGTTCCGTCCAGCATGGTCAGGGCCGCTGCCGGCGGCCGCACGATCCCGTGCTACGGGTGCATTTAAAGTGTTTGCCGTGGCGTCAATCTTCATAGCTGAACCATCACATGATGATGAGTCTTGCGTTCAAGGCACCGGCCTCCTTGATGGCCTGGAAGACGGCGATAATATCCCGGGGCTTGAAGCCCATGTCGTTCAAAGCCGTCGCCAACTCGGCCACCGTAGCCGCCGAGAACACGGACGCTTCGCCCGGCTGTTCGATCACCGTGGTCTGGGTAATGGGAATGGTGATCGTCTGCCCAACACTGAAAGGCGTAGGCTGGGCTACAAAGGGTCGGGTAGTGGTATGAATCTGAAGCGAACCATGGGAGACCATTACGGCTCCGATGGTAACGTTCCCCCCTGCCACGACGGTGCCCGTGCGCTCGTTGATGACGACTCGGGCCTCCACGTCCAGCACAACCTGTAATGTTTCGATACTGGCCACGAACTGGACCAGTTCCCAGTTGGCGCTCAGTCCGGGCGGAAAGGCTATGTGTACCACGCCGGCATCCTGTGCCTGTGCCAGCGGTTGTACTGCTGGTACGAATAAATTGATGGCGTCGGCGATGCGGTAGGCGGTGGTATAGTTGGGCTCCTTCAAGAGCAATTCCAGCGGCTGGCCGGCCTGGAGGGCAACTTCGTCCAGCGCTCGTTCCAGCCGGGCGCCATCGGGAACCCGGCCCACCAGGGCATAATTTTGCCGCAAGCGCTCACCGCCCAGTGTGGTGACATTGAACCCACCCACCGATACGGGGCCCTGGACCAGGGCATAATGCTCACCCCGGGCGCTCCGTAGCGAGGACATGAGTAGAACGCCGTTTTCCAGGCTGGTGGCGTCTCCCAGGGATGAAACATTTACATCGAATTGTGTCCCCAGCTTAGCGAACGGCGGGGTGCTGGCCGTCACCATGACGGCGGCCGCGTTGCGCGTGCGCAGATGCTGACTGTTGATGGTCAGACCGAATTCCTCCAACATGTTGGCAATGCTTTGCACGGTAAAGATGGCGCCGCGGCTGCCTACGGCTCGGTCGCCCGTGCCGTTCAGGCCCACCACGAGGCCGTAGCCCACCAGACTCACCTGGCGGATATTGCCGTAGGTGGTCACATCCTTGATGCGGCTCACTGCCTGGCCCGACAGCACCTGAATGGCCAGCAGGATGGCGAAACTCAACTCGATTACGCGCTTCATCACTGCGTCAGAGTCTGGATGAGGGTGAGTGCGCTGATGCCGCCCACATAGCCGATGACGGCCAGGCCGATTCCGCCCATGATCAGGTTGGCCAGGCGTGGAAATGCGCCCCGCTGGAACAGCCTGCCGGATATACCGGCTTTGCTGTAATAAATCCTTGAATTGGCCAGTTGGTACGATAAAACCGTATTGTTCGCTCTTATGTCCCGGGGCCGTACAATCCCCCGGATGGTCATGAGATTACGGGCGCCGTTTATATTGATAACTTTCGAACCAGAAATCTTGAAGTTGCCGTTGGGGGTCACTTCGGTAATCACTGCTGAGATGCGGCCCGTGAGCAGATCTTTCTGGGCCGTCGCCTCCTTGGAACTAGCGTCGGTTTTCAGGCGGGATCCCAGACCGAAAACGGGTAGGAATTGCAGCAGGTTGCCCTCGATACTTCCAGAGGCGTCCACGGAATTGTTGTCAGCTTTTTGTACCTGGGACTGCCGGGTAGCGCTGGCGACTTCTGAGATCAGTACGGTCACTACATCACCTACCGAGCGGGCTTTTCTGTCGGCAAAAAGGGACGGTGGTGCCTCCTGACCGAAACTGATGCCCGCAGATAATACGATGCAGGCGGCAATCAATCCAGGGGTACGATTTGACGCGGCATGGTTCATCGACTTACTCCACAACAACCTTCCCAGGAGCAACCAGGCGGCCATAGAGCCGCTTGCCGGTAACGGAGGCCACAACAGGGATGGTATCGCCTATGTTTCCTTTCCGCCGGGCTTTGCCTGGGCTGATCAGGGTGATGGATTGGCGCCGGAAGTGGATCTCCACTTGCTCGCCCCGCTGTACCACCGGAATCATTTCCAAATGGTGCATCCGAAGAAAATTCCCCGCGGCCAGATGGGTCGTAAGTTGGAAATTCGCGGGCAGTTCACCATCGGTGAAGAATTCCTTTTCCCGACGGGTGACCCGGATAGTCTTACGTTCGAAATCTTTTTTATCCAGACGGGTGCCTCGCTTGGTGGGCAGCCGTACGGCCCAGCCGTGCACAACGGCCACACACTCTGCCGTGGCGTTCAGCTTCATTATCTTGCCCCCCGGCAAGGTAATTTCTAACGGAATGACGTAGCGCCCAGCCGCTTCCCGGGGGGTGAAGGTCCGCAGCGGCTTGACGGCCGCGGCGGCGCTCATATGGGCCACATTGGCGGGCAGGTGAATGGCCACCAGCTCGCCCTCCAGCCCAGCCTGCCGGAACCCGGCGGCCACATGCTCCCGCACGACCTCCTCCAGTTGGTCGTGCAACGAAGCCTGTTGGGCGTCGCCAGCGAGCGGCGCAACTCCTGCCAGGATGGCAAGTCCCAGCACATAGCTGGGAGCCCGCAGTATCTTGGACCACATTTGATTAGCCCGCATGATTGTTACCGCTTCAAGTTGTTGGCCACCGCCAGCATTTCATCGGCGGTTTTTACGGCCTTGGAATTGATTTCGTAGGCCCGCTGGGCGATGATCATGTTGATCATCTCCTGCACCACGTCCACGTTGGACTTCTCCAGGAAACCCTGGATGATGGAACCAAACCCTTCATCGCTGGCAAAGCCTAGCGCGGGCGGGCCTGAAGCCACCGTTTCCTCATACAGATTCCCTCCCACGGCCTGCAGGCCGGCAGGATTGACAAACCTGGCCAGCTCAATCTGACCGATCTCCTCAGGACCGGACTCGCCCGCCAGAATGACGGAGATGAGACCGTCTTGACCAATATTGATACTGTCGGTATCAGGGGGCAGGCTGATCTCGGTGCCAAATCTCAGCCCCGTGGTGGTAACGATAAAGCCGTCTGCATTGATGCGGAAGGTGCCATCACGGGTGTAGGCAAATCCGCCATCGGCCTTCAGGACCTGGAAAAAGCCGTCGCCTTCAATGGCCAGGTCAAGGGGGTTGCCCGTTTCAGCCGAGGCGCCCTGTGCAAATGTTCGGAACGTCGACACGGCCCTGTTGCCGTGCCCCACCTGTATGTTGGTGGGTTTCTCCTGCCCAATACCACCTTCGCCGGCGCCGGAGACGATGGTTTCGTACAGGATGTCCTGGAACTGGACGCTGCTGCGCTTGAAACCGGTCGTGTTGACGTTGGCAAGGTTATTGGCGATGACGTCCAGCGTAAGCTGCTGGGCCGCCATGCCCAAGGCCGATGTTCTTAATGACCGAATCATAATGCCTCCCTAACGGTAATCCCCTAGTTGGGTGGCCCGGCCCAGTATCTCATCCATGGCGCGGGCAACCCGTTGGCTGGATTCAAAATTTCGCTGTTTCTCTATCAGACTGACCATCTCAGTTATGGGCTGCACATTGGAGCCTTCCAGCATCCCCTGCCGCACACGGAACTGTCCCGGCTCTAGCTGCGTCACCACGGCATCCCCTGGTGAGCGGTAAAGACTGGTCCCAATTTTTTCCAGCCCCTTCAAATCCAGTATGTTGGCAATCAGCAGCGTATCGATGATGACGCCATCCAGATAAATCTCACCATCGCGTGTAATCTGGATATTCCCGGCAACGCCGTTGTCTGAGCGGGTCGAAATAACCCCGGATTCACCCATCAGCCTGTGCCCCTGTGGTGTCTGAATGAAGCCTTCATCATCCACGTTAAAATGGCCATTGCGCGTGAAGGCCGGGCCGAACGAAGTCTGTACGACGAAAAAGCCCCGGGTGGTCAGCGCAATATCCAGGGGGTTGTCAGTCTGATGCAATTCGCCCTGACTAAAGTCGGTATAGCGCTGCGCACCCACGGCGTGGAGGGACTCGATGAACCAGTCGGTGAAGGCATCATCGCGCTTGAAGCCCGTGGTGCCGATGTTGGCCAGATTGTTAGCCACAATATCGGTCCCGAACAGATTACGCGTCATATTCCGGGCAACTCGGGCTAGGTCAAAATCCATGGCTATTCCCTTGTAAACATGGCGTGCTGGCACTAACTAGTTCAAATGCCGTGCCAAAGACCAGAATGCGTGCGTGCATCGGCCTCTCATGGCACGTCTTCTCGACGAAGAGGGTAAAATTTACGGGGCGCAGTGGGGGGTCTGTTGCCAAAGGAAATTGGGTTGAAATAGGGTATAGAAAGGTAAAGTGGGCGAGGGATGGGAAATTATTCCCGCAAGGGCAAATTGCGGCTAGCGCAGCTTAAGCATTTTCACCCCCTCCATGTACTCTTCTACGTCGGTGGATTCAAGGCTCTCAAGGCGCTTGGTAACCTCGTCGATGCGGAATGCGGCGGCTCTCATCTTGATCAGCGATGCATGAATTTCGGGCAAATCCCGCTCGCTTTTCACGGTGAGTAGATCGATGAGACTGATGATGATGGCCAGTGGGTTGTTGATTTCGTGGTTGATTGCCACTACCAGCTGGGCCGTGGCGGCCAACCGCTCTTTTTCAACCAGTACACTCTGCGTGGACCGCAGTTCCTCCAAGGCCGCTTCCAGCAGGTCATTTTTCGCCCGAACATCTGCCCTGAGC
Organism: Candidatus Neomarinimicrobiota bacterium; assembly: GCA_022560655.1. Lineage (NCBI taxonomy): Bacteria > Pseudomonadati > Fidelibacterota > Fidelibacterota bacterium. The sequence goes on along the minus strand of JADFSS010000002.1, from coordinate 18,845 downwards.
CGGAGCTGCTCAATGATCAGGGAAAGCTGGACGCCCAGTTTTACCAGATCGGCCCGGATGTCCTGCTGGTAAAAGCCCGGTTCGCCGTGACCCAGATTGAGCACGCCCTCAAGTTTGTCTCCGCTCCACAGGGGAACCGACACAAACGACCGGAAGCCCCGTGCGCCGCCGTCCGCTCCCATGCTGGAGAGAATGACTGGCTCCCGCTGTGAAGCTACCCAGCCACTGAGCCCGCCGCCCTTGGAAAACGGCACCTCCGAGGCTAGGTCCACCCGTTGCTCGCCGCGGCTTTCCACCACTTCCAGCTGCTCCGTGGTCGAGTTGACGACAAACAGGGTGGCGGCATCAAACTCAATAACACCGTCCAAGATATCGAATACCGCCGAGTAAGTCTCCTCGCTAGAGAGACTGTTCTGCAGGATTTCACCGATTTTCTGTAGGAATTCCAGGCCAATCATGATAACTGCGGGGCTGGGTGGGCGCTAATTCGATACAGGCGATCTGCCGACAGCTTTGCTGCTCTCCATCGAAGTCAGGAGGGTGGCCTCATCGTAGCTCAGGGCACCGTTACGCGCCATGATGGCCCAGACTCTCGACCTGGAGCCGGTGGATTGCTGATCGTCGCCTGGCATGTCCAACCCAGCTGACACAGTGCCGTTCAGCTGCTCTCTCCTCCGCTGGTAGTACCACACCAGGGGCACGCCTGCGAGTAGCAGTAGCCCGGATAGACCCCCTGCCCAGGCCACCGCACGTTGTACGACTCGCCGGTAAGGCGTACGCCCGGTTGGCACTGGCCGGCTGATCTCTCCAGCCAAGGGAGCGGCCGGGGCCGCGGTCGCCTCCCGGATTGTGCCGGCAATAATGTCCGGCTGAAACCGCCCTGTAGGCCAGAAAGAGGAGATAGTCTCCTCCCGGAAATAACTTTCCCGGGGCAGAGCGTGGGTGTACAGGTCAATCACGTAAATATCCGACTCCACCACATGGAAGCGGACAATATCCCTGAACCGGGTGCCGGAAATCTTGATGGTCATCACGTTCTTGCCGGGAAAATCAATGCGAAAAGTGACGGGGATGAGATAGCCCTTTTCGTATGCCCTGCGCCCCACATAGGAGTCTTCACCTATGCCGAAGACCTTTACCTCGGCCCGCCCGATGCTGTCCAGCGCCACCTGCACTTTCCGGTCGCCTATGCCGTCCAGGACAATACGCCGGTAGGATTTCTGCTCAGCCGAAAACACGGCCACGTACCGGTCGCTCGCCCCCCTCAGGAGCGAGCCCGTCAGCCCCAGCGCCAGCAGCGCCAGGCCGGGACTAAATGATAATATCAATATTTTTGTCGTCGCGCTTCCGGGCCACTTCACCAGACTGCTCCTTATTTACATACTCCACATCTGAAAGATCGGGGCGGCTGGACAGCTCAACCCTGTCCTTCCGTTTGCGCTTGCGACGCCTTTTGCCTTGCCCCTCTTCATCCCCGGTTTTCTTTCGCTCCAACTCCTGTTTTTCGATCTTCACCGATTCGGGTTTGATCGGATCAACCTGCTGCGCATCCGACTGGGGAGGCGGCAGTATGTTCAGGTTGGGATCGAAGGCTTCGATCATCCGAGCTGCGTCCGCAATTGATCCAGCGTCTTGCTCATGATTTGAGATACCCGTGATTCCGAGATATTCAGAATCTCGCCGATCTCGACTAACGTCAGGTTCTCATAATAGTAAAGCGCCAATATGAGTCGCTCCCTTTCAGGCATATCTTTGAGCAAGTTAACCAATTGCGACTTAAGATTATTAATCATGTAGGCGTTCTCCGGATCTTCGGATTCCATGTCTGCCAGGAGGTCGATTTGCTTTGACGAAACATCATGGTCTCCCGTTACGGGATCGTCAAGTGAGAAGGTTGCATAGCTCAACTGCCCAGCCACCAAAAGTTCATCGTACTCGGACAGCGAAATACTGGCCTTCTCGCAGATTTCCTCAGGAGTCGGTTCCCGATTCAGACTTTGGGACAGCCTTTCGCCTATTTTTTGGACCTCCATCAGGCGCTCCAGTTTGGTGCGGCTCAATATCCGCACCTGACGAATAGCGTCGATGACGGCGCCGTAAATGCGCTTGTAGGCAAAGGTCTTGAATTTGACCTGACGGTCCTGATCGAAACGATCGATGGCCTCGAGCAATCCGTGGATAGCACTTTGCTCCAGGTCTTCCCTGGAAATCACATCGGTCACAGGCAGCGGAATTCGATTGACCACATAGTAAACCAGTGGCAGAAATTCTTTGACCGCCTGCTCCTTGAGCAGCGGATTTTTGGTGGCGTAATATTCGCTCAGGAGAGCGTCGCCGCTAAGTTGAACTGGCTTCGTCGTCTTCATTTTCTTCGCCGACCAGCGGCGCGGTTGATAGTTCCTCCGACAAGGACTCCAGATTTCTAGTCCGCATGCTCACGCGCAGGATGTTTGCAGCCACAATCATGAGGATGAGGACCGCCACAAGCACCAGTCCGCTCCGGATGATAGACGCCTGTAGACTGTAGCCCCTCAACAGGAGGACGATGAGCGTTCCTAATCCCATGACAAGCGTGAGTTGGTAGATAACAGCCTGCATATCAGAGCGCCTCCGCTTCCTTGCGGCTGACTCGGAGACGGTCAAAGATGTTGGACCGATATTCCAGATCCTGCGGCGGGAGCTTCAGCAGGCGCTGGCACACAAGCCGCAAATTGTGGGTCGCCTGACTGCGGGGAAATTCGATCACAAAGGGTCGCTGACGGATAATCGCCTGACCAATAGCCGGGTCTTCCACCAGCGAACCGCCGTAGTACAGGTTGGTCTTCAGGAATTTTTGCGTGATCAGGTTCAGTTTCTTGAACAGGTCGAGCCCGTCATCCAATGATCTGAGCCTATTGGGTACCAAAATCAGGGGCAGGCTTGCTGACTTGCTGCGGATCACCTTGATCATGGCATACACATCGGAGATAGAGGCAGGCTCCGGCGTAACCACCAAGATAACCTTGTCGGCCCCCAGAGCCATCGTCAAAACTGTTCGGGAGACCCCTGCGCCCGTATCCACGATCAAGTAATCGTAGCGGGCCTGAATAGAGGAAAACGACTCCGCCAGCACCTTGAGCATCCGGGCGTCAGCGTCCAGCAGGTCCAAATCTCCCGACGATGCCGGGAGGATATCGATGCCCGATGGGTGATGCATGATGATCTCTTCAAGGCTCTGGGTGCCTTCCACCAGTTCGGCCAGGGTATAGCGGGGCGTGGCCCCGATCACCACATCGAGTTTGCCCAGATGCAGGTCGGCGTCCATGATCAGCACCCGCTGGCGCCGCTGGGTCAGCGTAATACCCAGGTTTACGGCGAGATTGGTCTTGCCGACGCCCCCCTTGCCGCTGGTCACCGTAATGATTTCGGGAAGTACCGCCCGCATCGGGGACTGTGGCCGCCTTACCGTGGCTGGGGCTGTCATTTTCTCTGCGGAGCTCATCATTTGGCTCAGGCCCCCCCGAACAGTAGTGGTAAACGCTCGATGATGGCTTGCCCTACATCCAGAGCCAGGCTATCGGGCACCGACTGTCCAGTGGTGACATAATTTACCGCCGGATAGGTCTCATCCATAAGCCCCAATACCTTGCCCGGCTTGCTGGTCTCATCCAACTTGGTGATGACCATGCCTGTTGGATGGAGCCCCTGGTACAGCCCCGCAAAAAGCCATAACTCCTCTAACGCCATATTGGCGCTGAGCACAAGGAGGGTTTGGTCAGGCCGCAGCACCGCCAGCTGAGTTTGGAGATCTGGCAGGCTACCTTGCGATAGGGGACTGCGACCAGGGGTATCCACCAATATCACGTCTCGAGAACGTAAATTTTTTACAGCCCGGGGAAGATCGTCTACCTGCCGCGCCTCGATGATAGGCACGGATAAGATTTTGCCGATGGACCGAAGTCCGGCATTGGCGCCGGCTCGAAAGATGTCTGTTGAGATGATGCCTACCCGGCGGCGGCCGTAAACAGCGCGATGGGAGGCGAGCTTCACGATAAGTGACGTTTTGCCAGCGCCGGATGGTCCCACCACGGCTATCATTTCCTGCTTCCGGCGGCGAGTCTTCTTCGTTGCGGGAAGAAACAGCGTGCCAATCTGCTTTTTCAATACTCTTAACGCCTCAACGGGATCCACAGCCCCCTCGCCGTTCATGCCCACAACACGTTCCTCGGTGCGTTGAATAAGTTGCTCTGCCACATTGTCCGGCGCTCCAGCTTCCGTCAGCAGGTCGAAAAGGGAGTCGAATGGCTCCATGAATGGGCTGCTCCGGAGAACCCGAAGCTGGGCTTTCAGGCTCCGCATCTGCCTGCGCAGCTGAAAGAGTTCTGCGGCCTGTGCCTGGTCACGATTCGCCCATGAATTGCCCCCATTCATACGCTTGGCGGCAACACCCGTTGACGGACTCCGCCAAGCCCTGGTCCCGCCGGCTGCCTGCCCCTTGCGAGGACTAGCACCGACGCGCAGAATAACCGCATGGCGGCCATCGGGACCAACGGCTGACTCTCTGTCCCGGCGCAGGCCCAATATCATGAGTTTCTCGCCCAACTCCGACTTGGCCAGGTCGAGGACTTCCCGTTCGCTGGTGCCTGTGAAAGTCTTAAACAGCATCGGGATATTTCACCATGCCTACTGATCTGATCTGTACGGTGGGCGCCAATTCCGCGAATGAGAGGACCGCCACGTTGGGCAGGACCGGTTCGGTAAACTGGCGCACGCTTCGCCGGATGGGTGGCGAGACCAGCAGGGCCGGCTTGCCTCCATCACGGATAATCTGCTCGACCTGCTCGCTGATGCCGGTCAAGACGTCTTTCACCTGGTCCGGAGTCAACCCCAAATTGCCCTGATAGACGTCACCCTTTTTGGTTGTCTGCAAAATGTGGTCCTCCAACCGCGGCTCCAGCGTGGCCACTGGAATGGCCTGGTCATCGCGTTTAAACATGTTGGTAATGGTATCGGACAGGGCTGAACGGACGTGCTCGGTGAGTGCAACCGCGTCCTTGGTTACGTGGGCGTGGTCCGCCATGGTCTCCAAAATGGTGACCAGATTGCGGATCGGTATGCCTTCACTGAGCAGGTTACGGAGCACCTGTTGAATGACCCCCAACGGCAGGATATCGGGTACCAGGCCCTCTACCACTGCAGCCTTGTCCTCCTTCAGGTCATCGAGCATCTTCTGCACCTCCTGACGGTCCAGAAGCTTGTGCGCATTACTCTTGAGCACTTCCATCAGGTGGGTGGCAATCACCACCTGGGGCTCGACCACCGTATAGCCCGCCCCCTCGGCCTTGCCTTTCTGATCCTCCGTGATCCACAGGGCCGGCAAATTAAACGTCGGCTCCACCGTCGCAATACCGACCAGGCCCGCCTCCGGGTCAGGATTCAGAACCAGGTAATAGCCTACCATGACCTCACCACTGGCTTCCGCGATGCCGTGCACCTTGAAATGGTACTCATTGGCACCGAGATTGATATTGTCCCGCAGTCGAATGGGTGGGATCATGACGCCCAGTTCCAGAGCAATGGTTTTGCGGATAGAGGAGATTCGGCCCAGCAAGTCGCCTCCCTGATTGGTGTCCACCAGGCTAATCAGGCCGTAACCGATCTCGATCTCAAACGGGTCCGGATGCAAAAAGGCTTCAATCCGTTCCTCGGGCACCTCGATCCTGGCCTCTTCAGCTTCGGCAATTTTCCGCGCCTGGGTCACTTTGGCCCGCGTGCTCATCACCGCAGCGCCGGCGAGGCCCACAGACAGCAGGAAAAACGGCAGAAAGGGCAGGCCCGGAATGAACCCCACCAGCGCCAGCGAACCGGCCGCCACATACATGGCGCGCGGTTGGGCCGTGATCTGCTCCACTATATCGGCGGCCAGGTCGTGTTCAGTGGCAGATCTGGTGACAATAATGCCGGCGGCCGTGGAGATGATCAGCGCAGGAATCTGTGCCACAAGACCATCGCCGACGGTAAGCAAGGTGTACTTGCGGGCAGCGTCCCCCAGGTCCATGCCCAGCTGCAGACTGCCGATGGCCAGGCCACCTATAATGTTGATTCCGGTGATCAGCAGGGACGCGATGGCATCGCCGCGCACGAACTTGGCTGCGCCGTCCATGGCCCCGTAAAAGTCGGCTTCCGCGGCGATCTGCCGGCGGCGCTCGCGGGCCTCGTCCTCGTCCACCAGGCCGGAGTTCAGATCGGCGTCGATGGCCATCTGCTTGCCCGGCATGGCATCAAGGGTAAAGCGGGCGGCCACTTCGGCAATCCGGGTGGCGCCACGGGTGATGACCATGAAGTTGATGATCACCAGGATCAGGAAAATGATAAAGCCTACCACGAAGTTGCCGGAGACAACAAAGGTGCCGAATCCCTGAATGACTTCGCCCGCATAACCCCGGCCCAGAATCAGCCGGGTCGTGGCAACATTCAACGCCAGGCGGAACAGTGTCACGATGAGCAGCAGGCTGGGAAAGACGTCAAACTCCAGCGGCCGGAGCGTGAATAGGGCCACAAACAGAATAACCAAAGCCCCAAGGATATTCATGGCCAAAAAGACATCCATGAGGAAGGTGGGCATAGGGACCAGCATCACCGCCAGAATCAAGATGATAGCGGTGCCCAAACCTATGTCGGTAAATTTCAGGGGGCGCATGAGCTCTTATTCACCACGGGTTTTCATCATACCGGGACAGCAACCGCCGGGGCTTTTCCGGTGCCGTAGCGGTCCCAGAAAATCTCGGCCAGCAGTTCTGCAACTGCCTGATAGTAAGTGTAGGGTATTTCGGCTCCAATTTCACAGTTATCAAACAGCGCCCGCGCCAGCACGGGGTTCTCCTTAATGGGCACGTCATGAGCCCTGGCAACCTCCTTGATGCGCTCCGCAACTTTGCGTTGGCCCTTGGCCACCAACTTTGGAGCGCTGGCATCGCCGGCTTCCTGATAGGACAGCGCCACGGCCACGTGCGTCGGGTTGGTGATCACCACCGACGCCCGGGCTACCTCGGTCATCATCCGGTTGCGGCTCAGTTCTCGCTGCAAGACCCTCAAGCGCGATCGAACTTCGGGACTACCTTCGGTCTGACGGTGTTCATCCTTCACCTCCTGCTGGGTCATTCGCAGCTTGCGCTTGTACTCCCACCGCTGGTAGAAGTAATCCGCAGCACCCATCACCAAGTAGGCCAGACCCACGTACAGCCCGATCCTGAAGAGGTCGCTGGCCAGTGAGCCGATGATTTGAAAGGTCGTCATGTATGTCAAAAACGGATAATCCTTGATGCGCTCGGACAGGTAGATGTAAATAATCGTGCCAACGATGATCATTTTGAGGATGCCTTTGATGAGCTCGACCAAGCCCCTCGTCGAAAAAATCCGCTTCAGTCCAGTGAGAGGATTGATGCGTTCCCAATTGGGACCAAGGGCCTTGGGGGCAAAAATTACCCCTACCTGTAAATAATTCACCAGGAGCCCCATGACCAAAACCAACACCAGAATGGGACCCATGATCGTAATGACCCTGTCAGTCATCCAGGAGCCCAACATAGGCAGGCTATCGGTTGTCAGCGTCGTCGTCGAAAGGGAGCTGTAGACCTCCTGAATCACGCCTGACAGACCCATCAGGAAATCGTGTCCCGTAAAGTAGAATAGCAGCACCACCGACAGCATGAGTACGGCGGAGCTGAGCTCAACGCTCTTGGCAACATCGCCCTTCTCCCGCGCTTCCTGAATCCGTTTCGGAGTCGCTTCTTCTGTTCGGTCCTGGGCCGCTTTTTCCGCCATTTCAGCTGCCCAGCGTCGTCATCAACGTGGCGACGTATTCCCGAAACTCATCATACATTGATGAGAACAGTGCCTGGAACAGCTGCAGTGAAACCGCCAGGGCCAGCACCCCGACGAAGAGCTTCAGCGGCAACGCGACGAAAAATACCTGCAGCCGCGGCAGTGCTCGGGATAGAACCCCAATCCCCACATCAAGCATAAGCATGAGGATGACGGCCGGTGCAGCCAATTTAATGGCCAGGCGGAACATTTCGTTTGAGCCATCGATGAGCATGCGCCCCGTTGCCGGGGTCAGCACGCCGGTGTTCAACGGCACGAGATAAAAATTTTGCACCAGGAGCCTGATTAGAAAGTGATGGCCGTCCACCGCCAGAAAAAAGAGTATCGCCACCAATGACCAGAACTGTCCCACCATGGACTGGGGGGCGCTGGTGATCGGATCAATGAGATCGGCCATGGCAAAGCCCATCTGTCGACCGGCAAAGGTGCCCGCCAGCGAAAATGCTTCAAACATGAATTTGGTTCCGAATCCGATAACCAGCCCAACCGCCAACTCCCGACCCACGGCGAGGCTGAGCTTGCCGAGGCCCCAATCGAGACCCAGCCCGTCCACGCCTACTACTGGCAACAGCATAAAACTGAGCACCAGGGTTATCACGACTTTTACCCGCCGGGCGATGGCCGGCGAGCCAAATAACGGAAAGGCAAACAGCATGGCCGAGACCCTGGTGAGCACCAGCATGAATGAGACGCCCCATCCCGATAGAAGGTCGAGGATGGACAGGCTCATCGGCCCAGCTGGGTAATCTGATCGAATATGAGCAGGTTAAACTCGATGACCAAGTCCAGCATCCATGGTATGGTCATCAGAATCACAAGCCCCACCACCGCGATTTTGGGGATAAAAGTAAGCGTTATTTCCTGGATGGAAGTCACCGCCTGAAACAGGCCCACGATAACACCCACCAGCAGGGCGCTGCCCAGAATCGGCAGCAAGAGCAGTAGGGCGGTGATCAAGGTCCGGTTGCTGATGAAAACGACAAAATCGGTATTCATGATTATTGCAGTCCGCGTATAATGGATTCCACCACCAGATACCAACCATCAACCAAAACGAACAGAAGCACCTTAAATGGCATGGAAATCATGACCGGTGGCAACATCATCATACCCATGGACATGAGCACCGCCGAGACCACCATGTCAATGAGCAGCATGGGCAGATACAGCATGAACCCTATCTGGAAAGCGATGCGCAATTCATTAATCATGAATGCAGGTATAACGACGAACAGTGAGAGTTCTTCAGGTGATTTTGCATCCTGTGCCTGAAAATAACCGGCAAAAAGCGCTAAGTCCTTCTCGCGGGTATGGTAGATCATGAAATGCTTTATCGGTACGGTAGCCAGAGCGAGGGCTTCCTGCTGTTCGATCTCATCGTCCAGATAGGGACGCAGCGCGGTGGTATTCACCTCGTTAATGACGGGGGTCATGACAAAGTAGGTCAGAAACAGCGCCAAGCTGATGAGAATCTGATTAGAGGGTGTGTTCTGCGTGCCGATGGCCTGGCGCAGGAAGTGGAAAATCACCACGATCCGTGTGAAGGACGTGGTCATGATCAGAATGGATGGTGCGAGGGAGAGGATCGTGATGAGAATCACGATCTGAATGGTGGTGCTGAGCTGTTCGGGAGTTTCGGCGGAATCGAGCGATAGTTTAATGGCCGGGAAGCCGGAGGATTGGCCGTAAGCGACCAGCGGGGCGCCCAGAATAATCAGGGTCAGGATGGATAGCGGTAACCAACGTCGAGTCATATTTAGACTTCCGCTGAAGATTCGGCAAACTCCGTGCCATTCCTGTCCTCCTCTTCGGGTGTGAAGTCATAAATTAGATGTATGGACTGGTCGGTAATGCCCAGCAGGAGCTCCTTCTGCCGTACCTTAACCATGGCGAGGGACTGCTTGGGACTGATATAGTGTCGTCCCAGAACGCTTATCTCTGACGATGTGGCGCCGGCAAATCGTCCTCCTCCATAGCGCTTGATCCCCCTTGCAACGAGCAGAATGGTTGCCAGAATCACGCCGAGGTAGATCACGACCTTCCAGGCTCTGCCAGCCAAATCTTGCTGATCGGTCATGCTCGGCTGAGCTATTCTGCCACCGCCCGCGGGCGGTACACGCGGGGCGACTGCCTCCGCTTCGGGCGCAGGTGCCGTAGCAGCCCCCTGGGAGGGGGTCAGACTGTCCCCAATGGACCTATTCCGTAATAGGAGCCCGACAATGGCCACCAGGACCAAGGCGGCAATCAGATACAGATTCGAAGTTCGCCGGGCTTTGAATCGCGCCATTAAGTGCCCAAGCTTTTGATGCGCTCCCTTGTTTCCAGCAGGTGGGTCAAGCGCACGCCAAAGTGGTCCTCCACCACGACCACTTCCCCCTCGGCCAGCTTCTTGCCATTCACCAGCACATCGACGGGCTCACCGGCCAGTTTGTCGAGTTCGATAACCGAACCTTTCCCCAGCCGCAGAATCTCCTCCACTAGCATATCCTTGCGTCCCAGCTCCACCGTCACTTCGAGTTTGACGTCCAGCAACATGTCAATCTTGCGACCACGGCCATTAGCCGGAGCCGCGGACTCACCCAGGTCACCGAAATCGGCCTGGCTGATCTCCACGATTCCGCCTCCTGCGGTGTCAGCACCTGAATCCCCGAACAGGGCATCCATGTCCGTTGCGCCGCCCGGAAGATCATCTGTCTCGAGGGCCAGGTCAGCAGTCTTATCATCGGCAATAGCGTCGCTGGCGTCATCATCCGCCGCCAGGTCTTTAGAGACATCCTCTGTGCCTTCCGACGGCTCCTCGTCAGCCACCACGGGGTCTGCGGGGGCATCCTCTGTGCCTTCCGACGTCTCCTCGTCAGCCGCCACGGAGTCTGCGGGGGCATCCTCAGCGACTTCGGAGGGCTCCTCGTCAGCCACCACCTCAGATGTGGCTTCGCCGTCGTCCTGGGCAGGCAAATCGCCTGTCAAACCGTGGGTCACGGTATAACCCGTTTTCTTTTTCCCACGGGTAAACTTGTAGGTGGCCAAAAGGCCTGCCTCAGGTAGACTGAGATCATCCTGCGAAGCCACCTCCTCCAGCTCGACTTCGCCAGCGGTGAAGCTAAACTCCTCCCCTTCCAGTGCGGCCTGGAGTTGGCCCAACACTTGGGCGACGACCTCTTTGACCGCATTCAGTTCCTCGGAGCCAACTTCTTCGGGCGGGTCACCGCCCGCCATCCAACTGAAGATGAGCCCCGCCAGGGATTTGTCCATCAGAAAAATGTGCTCGTAGGAAGCATCGGTCTTGCTGCCCGTGGTCAACTTCAGGATGGGAAACTCGTGCTTGATTTCTACGGATGCAGACAGCTCCGTTGGATCATCGGCTTTGATGTTGATCTTGTCCTGGAGCACTTGGCCAACGGCCTCGCCCAGTGTATCCAGAAGCTCCTTGGTCGCTGCCTGGTATTTTTGGCTAAGTTCATCGTATTGCATTGTTAAGGTCCTCTTCAAGTATGCTTGTCAGGAGCACAGCGCGGTTTTTATCGCGCCGCCCGATGATGCCTTTGAACACCGGTTTTTCCTTCACATAAATGGTGTTAGTTTGATTCGGCTTCTCATTCAGAACCAGCAAATCGCCTACCTGCAAATTGATAAAATCATTGATCGTGATGGTCGTGTTGCCCAGATTCGCCTTGACAGGACAGCTGGCCTTTCGCAAGTGTGATTCAATCAAATCGCGCTCTTCAATGTTGATTTCTCCGCTGCCGAAATGGAGCTTGTCCTGGACTTCCTGACTCCCAATTATTTCCGCCAGCCAGCGATAGGGGTAACAGAAGTTCATCAACGTCTTGTGGTCGTGAATCTTGATCTGGAGTGAGACCACCACGACCGGCTCTGACCCTGCTACAATCTGGATGAATTCCGGATTGCTCTCGTATCTGCCAAGCGCAAAATCCAGCTTCATAATCGGGTCCCACACGTTGCCCAGTTCCTGCATGCTCCGATTGATGATATGGCGCATAATTTTTTCTTCAATGGCCGAAATCGGTCGCGAGATCGTGCCCGAAAACGAGCCGTGACCTCCAAACAGTTTTTCCACGATAAACAGAACGAGGCTGGGACTGACTTCCACAATAGCCTCACCCTCTGGCTTGTCCATTTTCATGACGTAAAGGCAGCCGGGAGGTGCGATGGACATGACAAACTCTGAATAGAGCAGCTGATCGATGGCCAGCAATTCGATCTCGACGATCATGCGCAACTGTGCTGAGAGAAAAACGCCGAAAGACCGGGAGAAATTCTCGTGGATGTTCTCCAGCAAGCGCATCTGCTCCTTGGATATGAGATTGGGGTGCTTGAAATCGTAGAGCACGACCCGTCGCGCTGGACCGGACGTGCCGGCCTCTTCAGCGGTATCATCGGCTACAGTCGACAGGAGCGCATCGATTTCAGCCTGACTGAGTATTTTGGCCAAAACAACCTCCCTATTGAATCAGAAAGCTCGTAAAAAACACTGTATCCACTTCTCCCTCATCGATCACCGCGTTAATTAGGCTGCGTACGGTGTCCCGGGCGATATACTGAAAATCCCTGGTGGCGATCTCCCGTACCGTCCGGCCCCCAAAATAAAAAATCAGGGCATCTCGTATTTGATAGTCCTTAGCTATCATCTCCTCCCGGGCCTCCTCTGAGGTTGTTTCCACCATCAAGTCAAACGCTACGTACCTGCGACCCATTGAACCGGCGGTATTCGCAGTGATCCCCAGAATGGGATGCTTGATGACCGGGCCTTTCTTCTTCTCCTTCTTCTTTTTCGGTTTTTGCAGCTTCTGCTTGACCTCCGTTAACTTTTCACCTACGGGTGTCTGCGTAACACGTGGCAGGATAACCTGCGTCGTAAGCAGATACGCACCTCCGGCCAGCGCCACAACTCCCACCACAAGTAGGAGCAACTTGACGATAGGGGGTAGTGGTTTGGATTCGTCGGTCTCCTGCTCCTCCTCGTCCTCGTCTGGAGTTGGCTCAGGCTCGTCGGCGGGCGTTCCCCGCTCATCAATTTCACTCATTATCAGCCTCACTCCAGGTTATATAGAGCTCCACACGGCGGTTCTTGGCCCTTCCCTGCACCGTGCTATTGGATTCCAGGGGCACATAATGGCTGTGACCGACGGCGGCCAATTGGCCGGGAGGTATGCCTTGATCTTCCAGCAGACGGACAACGCTTATTGCCCTGGCAGACGAGAGCTCCCAGTTAGAAGGGAAAACCGCAGTATTAATGGGGATTGTGTCGGTGTGCCCCTCAACGTACACAGTCTCCGTTTTGCCAGTGACTGCTCTTGCAATGCCGGACAGCACTCTTATGGCCTGGGGCTTGAGACCCGATTCGCCCGGGTCGAACAGAAGCTTGTCGCCCATGCGAATGATGACCTCCCCGGGCCCGGCCATTTCCACGGAAGCGATGTCCTCCAGCGACTCCTCCCGGAAGATTTCCTCAATTCGCGCGAAGCTCGCCAAGACATCCCCCGGTTCCCTGGAGACTCCCGACGTACCGATGGCCGGAGACAACTCCCCGATCACGCCAATGTTCTTGTCCAGCATGCCCAGCGCCTTCGACAGGGACGTGGCAGCCTTCAAGAACTTCTGCTCGTTAATCGATGACATTGCGAACATCAGGATAAAAAAGGTGAGCAGCAGCGTTACCATGTCACCATAGGTGGTCATCCAGAAAGGTGCTGTCGGCATTCCACTGTCATCCGTTTCAGGCTGCGGCTTCCGTGCCATCTGAGGTCCCTTCCGTAATTTTGTCAGCAGCGCCTTCATCGTCATCAAGCTTGCGATCCTTGGGCGCTATATAATTCATAAGTTTACGTTCAATATTTTGGGGGTGTACCCCGCGCTGAATCGCGAGCACACCTTCAATAATCATGCGCTTGTAGTTTGCTTCACTGGCCGACTTGTTCTTCAGTTTTCCGGCCATGGGCAGATAAACAAGGTTGCCCAGCACAGCGCCATAGAACGTGGTTATCAGGGCGATGGCCATCGAAGGCCCGATATTGTCGGGATCATCCAGATTCCCGAGCATTTTCACCAGACCGATAAGCGTTCCAATCATTCCGAAGGCGGGCGCATAGGCTCCCAGCGCAGTAAAGACCCCCTGCCCGACCTTGTGGCGGTCGATCATGGATTCGACATCAGTTTCCATGATATCGAGGATGGTGTCAGGTTCGGTGCCATCCACGGCCATTTCGAGTCCAATCCTAATAAACGGCTCCTCTTCATCCTTGAGCACTCGATCAAGCGCCAGAATTCCATCCCGCCGGGCAATCCGGGCATACTCCGAGATCTGCTTAACCACCGTGATCGCCTGGTTATCCTGCGCCTTGAAGGCCTTGGCGGCTACCTTAATGGTTGCAATCATCTGGTTCATTGGAAAGTTGACCAAGGTTGCAGCCGTAGAGCCACCAAACACGACCATAAACGAAGGAGCATCGATAAATGACCCTGCGCTTCCGCCGGGCAAGATCGTTCCGATGAGCAATAGAAAGCCTGCCACAATGCCGGCAATGGTGGCGATGTCCACTTATTTCCTCCTGCATCTTAAATCACTTCCGCCCAAAGGCCACCCTATCCGAATTTAGCGCGATAAGGTGGCCTGAGCGGCAAGCTTAAACCAGATTGGTCGAACGATTATTATCGCTTCAACCTTAAGGTTTCTTCCAGGATCTGGTCGGCAGTAGTGACAACCCTGGCGTTGGCCTGGAAGGCACGCTGGGTCGTGATCATATCCGTAAACTGCCGGACGAGATCTACGTTGGACTGCTCCACTGACCCGGATATTACGGATGAGGAGAACTGCTCACCAGCAGCTCCTATCACCGGGATGCCCGATCCGGCAGCAGCCTCAAACAGCCCACTGCCCCCTCTCAACAATCCAGGTGGATTGGGAAACTCCGCCAGGGCTATTTGGGCCAGAGCAACATTCTCTTCATTGGAGAAGATGCCCGTGATGATGCCCTGAGTATCGATATCGAACCTCAGCAGCGTCCCCGAGGGCCGACCGTCCTGATCACGCACGATCAAGGTGGAATCGGACGCGAACTGGGTGACACCGGCAAAACCGCTACCGCCCGCAACGTTGATTTCCACCGTGAACTGAGCTGCTCCGGCGGCGGGGTCGGGGACGATCGTGATCCCTTCCGCTGGGCCCGTGACGTCGAAGTCGATGACCTCACCCGCCTCGTTGAACTGGATGGTACCGGCATCGGTGCCGTCGGCAATCTTAGCCTCGCCACCATCGGCGAGCTCAGCCACCCAGCGCCATTCGCCGGGCTCATCGGTCTTGGTGAAACTGACAACCACGTTATGGCTGCCGCCCAAACTATCGAAGACCACCGTGGACGTGCTGACTGTGCCTGTGAAGCCTGCTTGGCTGACCTCGAAGGCCGGCACCCTGATGGTGCCCGTATTGGCATCATCGGGGTCGAGCTTCAGCGCTGTGCTGGTTTCGGACGCCTCCAGGGACGTGCCGAACAACGTGCCATCGTTATTGAGCACGTCTTCGAACTCGATCTTGCCGTCCACGAGGCGCGCTACCGCGTCACCGCCTGCACCCACCGCATCTCCGCCAAAGGCGATATTGATGACTGCAAGCAGATCATCAATCGATTTGCCGCCAGAAGCGCCCGTGTAGGTGAAGGTCGCGGAGACAGTGTCTCCATTCGGTTTCGTGGCCACGATATTGATGACATCACCGCTTACCAGCCCCACAGCGGTTTGATCCAGATCGTTCAGATCATCGCCACCGACTGCCAGCGTCTCCCCGGCATCTTTCGTCAGCGTACTTGCCGAAAGCAAGGTGTTCGCCTTGGGGATCAGGGTCGCGTCGAAGTTACCGGACAAGAAAACGGTTGCCGTTTCAGCTGCGGGCGACCGCAGATTCTTGTCCAGGAGCACTTCGGTCAACGGGGCGGATGTGTTGATCTCTCCGCTGGCGTCGGCACGCCACCCCATAACAGCCAATCCATTTGGATTCACCAGGGTTCCCAGGCTGTTGAAAAAGAAGTTCCCTGCCCGGGTATAACGGTTCGACTGGCCATCACTCAGAACGAAAAACGAGTTCCCCTGGATGGCTAGGTCCGTGGGTGTGCCAGTAAACTCCAGGCTGCCTTGCGTAAAATCAAGGTCGGTGGAACTGACAATCATGCCCAGACCGAGTTGCTTCTGGTTGCCAAATCCGCCACCGACGCCCCGGGATGCTCCCGCCAGCGACAGTGACTGGGTTTCGGAAAATGTCACCCGGCTTCCCTTGAAGCCAAGTGTTCTAACATTAGCGAGGTTGTTTCCCAGCACGTCCAACATGGTCGTGAAGTTTTTCAACCCCGATACTGCTGATGTAAGTGATTTCAGCATTGTGAAATCCCCTTCTAGTCTCAGGTTATGGCTAGGGTCCCGCGTCAGTCGTTCGGCGGGACCAAGGCTTCCCTGACTGTCAGCCCGATTATGAGGGGCGGACGACGAGGGGCCAGCCTTGCCGTATCTATTTCATACGATGGTCGCGCTGTCGATTTTGGTAAACACATTGTCGACAGCAGCGTCCTTGGTGATCGCCGTGATCACCTTTCTATTCCTCACACTCACGATAAAGGCGGTGTCGTCCATCAGGACCAAGGTATTCTCACTGCCTTTACTCTCGGCCAGCCGCACCCCGTTATTGAGGCGCTGGAGACTGAGAGGTGAGAGTTCCACATTTCGCTCCTTCAGCCGCGCACGGGCATGGGCAGAAAAGGCCACGCCGGAACTGCTTTGGGCTGCTCCGGTTGTCTCGCTCCTGGTCGCTAGCTTGTCTGCCAGTACCTCGGAGAAAGGGGACCCCTTCCGCACCGCTGTGGCACCCTTGGCGGGTGGCCCGGCTGCCGTCTGCGGCGGTTTGAGCGGTTGTAGTCGTGTGCGAAGTGCTAATTCCTCGGGTCGCATGTCTATCCCCCCTCCGCTATTCGGATTGAGATTACGCTGCCCATGGGGATCGCAATATCGCCCACCATCAGAACCGCGGTGCCGGTCTCATAGCTGATACCGGTGATGACGCCGCCAGTGGTTGTGATGGTATTCACCACAATGCCGTCGGCATCTTTTGCGGAGATAGACAGGCGGTAGATTCCGTCGGACAGCAACTGACCGTCAGCATCAGTTCCATTCCACACGACGTCATGTTCGCCGGCCTCCAGATCGGTGCGCTGAATCGAACGTACAATCTGGCCGGACTCGTCGTGGAGGGTAAGAGTCACCTCCGCGGCAGAATCTGATAGCCTGAAGCGCAATTTCGCCTCGCCGCCGGTCAACATGATACTGTCGCCGACAGCTTCCACCTCGCGACCTATGAGGCTGGCAGCCATCGTGTTGTTGACCGCCTGGGTCATCAACAGGTCGAGTTTGAGGTTTTCGCCGAGTTGCTGATCGATACTGTACAGACGTTCCAGGCTGCCGAACTGAGCCAGCTGGGCGGCCATTTCCTGACCCTTGATGGGCTCCAGGGGATCCTGGTTCGTCAGCTCCGCAATCAACAGTGTCAGGAACTCATCTTGGCTGATGGTCGCTCTGTTGGGGATCTGCTGCCCATCGGGTGCGGCCAGGTTGCCACCTGTGAGCGGTGTGGCTTCTACCATGGAAACACTCCTTGGTTAGGCGACAAATTCCACGGTATTGTAACCGTAGTCTTTGACGCGGTTTGATTCGAGGTCATCTGAGCTGACCTCGTCGATCGTTTCTGAAGCATCGGTCGAGGATTCCGTGGAATGCTCCCCACTGGGGTAACTTTTTCCATGGTCGCCATTGCCAACCGTCACATTCACATCGGAGAAGTTCAAGCCATGCTGGGACCACTGCTGCTCGAGGTTGAGAAGCGCCCGCTGGAGCATTTGACGCACCTCGGACGAATCGACCACGATACTCAGAGTGGTTCCGGCTTGATTTTCCTGGAAAGTGAGTTGCACCTTGCCCAGCGAGCCGCCATCGAATGCGAATACGTCGCTACGCTGATCGCCGGCGATAAAGCGGCTGTAGTGAAGTGTCGTCAGCCGGACCAGAGAGGCCAGACCGGCAGACACCGTAGCCGGAACAGGTGCTGGCAAGGATGGCTGCAGTGGTGCCGGGGATGCATCTCCCCTGGACGCATCACTGCTTAGAACCCCAACCGATTCGGGTTTGACGAAGCCGCGACCCTTTCCCTCCCCAAGGGCGGTAATTGGCCGCAACCCGTCTTGCGTGGTGAGGCTATTCGTGGAACCGATTTCGCTGCCCCCATGATCGATCGCCTTCGAGGCGCCAGCGTGAGCTGTGCCTGCGGTCCGCACAGAGCTTACCCGGGAACGGGTCTGCCGTTTTGCGGCCGGTCGTGGGCCATCGATGCGTCCCGAGCCCGGCTGTGACGCCTGCGACTCCACGCGATTCGAGGGGCTTGGGGTTCCGTCCAGCCTCAGCTGGATCTGTATGCGCTCGGTGCTCGCTGCCTCGTTGCCAGCAATGCGGTGCGCTCTAACGGCCCGTTGGGCCTGTTTCGCGCTTGACGGGCCACGTCCATTCGGACTGGACACGGCACCATTGTTGGCTAGAGCAGCCTTGCTCGGGTCACTCCGGCTTACGTTCCCATTCGAGGGATGAGTATTTGCCGGGACCTGTTCAATGGCTGATGGCAGTGGGCGAGATTCTGGTTTACCGGTTGCACGATGGTGCGGCGCGAGCTGCTCGGTCTGGCCCGCCGATGAAGGCTTGGTCGCCTTCACGGAGACCGATCGAGCGCCTGATGCGGCGCGTTGCTGCGGCGCGAGGTGCTCGGCCTTAGCCGCCGACAAAGGCTTGGTCGCCTTCACGGAAGCTGATCGAGCGCTTGATGCGGCGCGTTGCTGCGGCGCGAGCTGCTCGGCCTTAGCCGCCGACAAAGGCTTGGTCGCCTTCACGGAAGCTGATCGAGCGCCTGATACGGCGCGTTGCTGCGGCGCGAGCTGCTC
>JADFSS010000001.1 GCA_022560655.1 Candidatus Neomarinimicrobiota bacterium | reverse complement strand
ATTTACGTAGCCCGGTCCTTCAACAGCGTCTTTCTCGGGCAGCTGGGGATGGTGCAGGCGGGCCTGACATTTCTGAACATCTACCTGGCCTTCTTGGCGGCCTCGAAGTGAAGGCCGGTGCAAGTGGATAGCGAAGAACGCGAAAAACCGGCCCCGGCGGTCCTGAACTACTTGAGCGTGCTCATCAGGTGGCACAAGGTGGTCATTCGGTTGGTAGCAGGCGCCACTTTCATGATGGTGATCTTCAGCCTGATCTCCCCCAAGGTATTCACGAGCCAGGCGGTGCTTGTCCCTGCCCGTGAAGGTCCGGGACTGGATGTCTATAACGCTTTGTCCGGCAACTTGCTGGGTCTGGGCCTTGGCAGGGGCTCCACGGAACTATACTTACTTAAGGCGTTGTTGGAGAGCCGCACACTGAGGGAACACATTGTCCAGCAGTTCAACTTGATCGAGGTTTATGATGCCAGCCACATGGATGGCGCCATATTGTCATTGGCAGATCGTATCACAGTCACCCTCACCGAAGACAACAGCCTAAGGGTATCATATGATCATCGAACGGGCTGGTTTTCTTTCGGGAAGGCGGCGGATGAGTCGGTGGCGCAATTTGCCCAACGGGTGGCCGCCGCAATTGTCGAGCAGCTCGACCTGCTGAACCTCAAACATCAGGGGCGGGAGGCTAGAGATTACCGCATGTTTATTGAGGAACGGTATTCGAAGGCTGCCGACGAACTGGCTGTCCTGGAAGACAACCTGAGCCTGTTCCAGGAGAAGCACGACGTAAATATTGTCGATGCCCAGCTATTGGCGACCCTGGAAGCGGCGGCAATGCTGGAAGCGGAGGAGGTGAAGCGTGAGTTGGAATTTGCCATTGCCCGGACCACTTTGGGGCCGGATAACCCAATGATTGAAAACAGACGGTTGGAGTTGATTGCCGCGAAATCGGCGATGGAGAGCAGTCTTGGTGGTCAGGACGATGATACGCGCTTTCTGTTTGGCTATAAACGCAATCTGCCTGAACTGATGAAGGAGTACCTGCGCCTTCGCCGGGAAATCGAGATACACTCCGAGGTCTTTGCCTTCATAACCACAAAGTACGAAGAGTCCAAATTGCGGGAGGCGCAAAACATCCCCACCATCAGTGTATTGGATTATCCCGATGTCCCCGATATGCGAACAGCGCCCAGAAGGGGATTCATGGTGATTACGACCGCTATCCTTATGTCTGTTCTTGCTATTGCGGTGGCCTTTATTCTCGACTTTTTTCAGCAGGCGCAGGTCCGGTATCCCGAGCGCTATGCCGAGTTGACGGCGTGGTATCGGTGACCATCGATTGCGCCGTGCAGAGGCATGGAGGCCCACGTGACTAGCCTTGGCGCAAGAGCACTCAGTTACCGCAGTCTGGCGGGCTATCTGGCATTTGGTCTGTTGGGATGCTTCGTTATTTCAGGCGGTGAAAATCAGGTGCTCCTTCTGCTCTCGCTGACCTTTGTGGCCTTGGCTGGACATATTATTCTCCGCCATGCCGGTGGATTCATGCTGACACCTGCCACGCTCTTCTTTTTGTTTTACACGGTCTTTACCTATGTCGGGGGAATGGGGTATTTTCTCTTGGACGGGCAAGGTGTGAGTTATGGCGGTGGTGTCCGGAACTATGCCTTTTACCTTGCGATAACCGGCGGCGTCCTTGCACTGGCTGTTGGGGTTATGATTGCTTCGCAGGCTAACCAGTTCAACCCCAAGGTTGAGTTAACCAAGTTTCGCCTAGCGCCGTGGCGTGACAGGCATCGGATGCCTGGCGATTACGTGGTCATTGGGCTGTTTGGCCTGGTCGCATTGGGGATGACGTTGGTCTACATCACGAATCGGGGCCTGATCCCGCTTCTAGAGATACTGCGGATCCAGGAGGGCGGGTTCGATGAGATTTATGAACGCTACCAAACAACCCGAGCCATGTTCTCCCGTTATGGCCGTGGTGCCGGCAGCTATTTTTTCCAGGGCTATTTTCAGCAATTCTACCTGGTTGTTCTGCCGTTCGTAACACTGTTCGTCGGCTCCCGATACCTGTTCTATCGGAAACGGATACTCGCCGCGCTGTGGATCGTACTGGGCGCCCTGAACAGTTTCTTTCTGGCCATGGCGTTGCAGAGGTGGCCGCTCATGTTTTTCATCATCATGAACTATGTTCTGTACGTCAACTACCGAGGCCGGATCAAAACCTCTCACGCCCTGTTCTTTGTGGTCATGGCTTTGTCCCTGTTTGCGTTGCTCACCTACATAAGGGGGATGGGGGATTTGTCTACCGCTCTGTTCTGGGCACAAAATCGGATTTTCAAGACAAACGTCGATGTTCTCTATTCGATATTCGAAATGTTTCCCCGGCACTTCGAGTTTTTTGGCGGGCTGGCAATTCTGGCAGATCTGAAGGGGGTTCTACCTGGTCCCGACGTGGCCTTCAGCCGCTGGCTGTTTGATGCGCTCTACCGCGTTCATGGCACCGGCACGACTCCCACCATATTCTGGGGACAGCTCTATGCCGATTTTGGCCTGCCGGGAGTCCTGGCGGGTTCCCTTTTGGCGGGTTTTCTCATGCAATGGTTTTATATCTGGTTTATCAGAGGGGAGAAAAGCCTCCTGAAGCTCATCGTTTATGCGATCATCACGATGGCTCTGGCCGGGCTGGCCATCACCAATCCGGTCACCATACTGTTTCAATTGGGCATTGTCTCGACGCTTCTGCTGGTACTGGTCTTGAAGGTGATGCGGGATCTATTTCAGGCTGAACCGAAGGTAGCGAACCTGGGCCTGATGCAATTAGGTCATGTTTAGTTTGTTGACGACAACACCCATCCCGCGGGAAATAGCCTGCCCTTACACCGGGAAGGCTCCCCTGAACTCACTTGCAACCTAGTCAACTATTCGGGCGCGGGCGTTTGGTGAGCGATCTGCTCACGACTCTGGTCAGCGGAGTGGCCGTCGCCCTAGGTGTGCTGGTGCTTTACGGCCTTATCGCACGGGTAATGGGAACAGAAGCCCTGGGTGATTATCTGCTCGTTCGTCGCACAGCCTTTGCACTTATGGGCGTACTGCTGGTGGGCATGAACATCGGCCTCCCGTTCTACATCGCCGGGGGCAACGGACATGCCTACTCCACGACGGCGTTGGTGATCTGGCTTGTATTAACCGTACCCCTCATCGGGCTGGTTTCGTGGATTCTCTCCACCGGACAGATTACCGGCTTCCCCACTTACTTGATACTGCCTTTCTTTGCCTTCACCAGCGCCTACGCGCTGCAGTTCCTGACCTACGGGCTGTTGCGGGGCAGGCTGGACATGCGCGGCGCTGCCCTCCTGCAACTCGTTGGGACTGGCTTGATCCCCATCGCCGTATTTCTGATTCTCAGAGAAAGGAGTGTACCCCGCCTGCTGTTGTTCACCGGATTGGCCGCCCTGACAACCTCCGGGCTCGTATACCTCCGTCAAGTGTTGTTGGCCGGCAGCCTCTCTCAAATGGACAAAATCCGGCAATTGCTTTCCTATGGCGGGCAGCGAATTGCCGGGTTTGCCGCCGAATTCGTTGTTCTGGGTGCTGTTCCGCTGCTCATTCTCAGCCGCAGCGGCCGCACCGACGTGGCCTATGTTAATTCCGGCATCAGCCTGCTACGCTTATTCATAACTGCCGTCGCTCCCCTTGGCGTTGTCCTACTGCCGAGGATAGCACGGGCCAGGGCGCAAGGAAATTCGGCCCGCATCGACTTTGGGCTCGATGTCTTGACGAAGGCGACCCTCCTTGTTGGGGCGCCGCTGGCGCTGCTGCTGGGCATGAACAGTGCCACGATCCTCCGAGTTTGGCTGGGGGCCGGTAATGAGCCCGGGGCTTGGATACTGCAAACCATTCTTGTCGCTTTGCCGTTCTACCTTTTGGTGGTGCTCCTTCGTACTCCCATCGACGCGGCATCCACCAGAGGCTACAATACTCTGGTATATGGGCTCGCCGCCCTGGCCCTGCTCATCACCTTCTACAGCCTGGAGCTGGTGGGGATGAGAAGCGTCCAGCGCGGCGTCATCAGTTTTGTTATCGCCCAGGTAACAGGGGCGGTTGCCAGCCTGTACCTAGGATATAGATTTTATAGAATCAATATTATTAACCCGCGGTACCTGGTGTCGGTTTTGCTGCTGCTGAGCATCGCGACGGTCCTGCTGCACGCCATCCAGAGTGTGCTGGTGGGGACAGCAGCATTGCTGGGTGGGGGCGCGGCTTTGGTGGTGATGCTGGGTCTATATTTTGTAACGTCGAAATCCGACTGGGTGGTGGGGCTCCGGTCGCTGGTTAGGGTCAAATGAAGCCGCGCATCCTGATGGCATCCTCGCTTCATCCTTGGAACGATGTGCGCGTGTATCATAAGGAGGCCTTGTCTCTGGCAAAAATTGCCCATGTTCGCCTCATAGCGGTACAGGCCAATGGAGCCATACAGCGCCGTGACGCGAGCATCGAGGTGGAATACCTGCCAGGGAAATGGCTTCGCGACGGGAGCGGCACTACGATTGGGACGAGGCTAGGCCGCATCGCCATAATTATGAGGCGAGTATTGGGCGAAAAATACGAAATATTTCATTTTCACGATCCCGAGCTGATACCGGTCGGGTGGATTGCGAAGGCTAGAGGAAAGAAAGTCATTTATGATGTGCATGAGGACTACAAGAGTGCTTGGTCCAGCCGCGAATGGGTTCCCTGGCCAGTTGCCTGGCTGTTGGGTGCCGTAGGCCGGACATTCGAGCAGCTAAGCCTACATGTATTCGATCGCTTTATCCTTGCCGAACCATCATACAACAGCCTGTTTAATTCTGAGCGCTGCCTGGTTGTGCAGAATTATCATCTCGCTACCAGGCTTTCTGATCCTGCTCCGCGCCCTAGTCATCAACCGTTGAAGCTGGTCTATGCAGGTGGATTAACGTCTGCACGGGGTGTGAGTGACGTCATCGAGGCGGTAAGGCATTTGCGCCAAGAGGGCCATAATGTCACCCTCGATCTGTTTGGAAATTCCATGAGCTCCGATATTCTGGCTCAAATCGGTCGAGTTCCCTCAAATTCCTGGCTATCGTACCACGGCTATGTACCTTATCCGCAGCTCATGGATCAACTTTCAGAATATCATGTGGGGCTGAGTCCGCTGAGGGATTATCCCAATTACAGCCGCTCAATGCCCACCAAGATGCTGGACTACATGGCCGCCGGGCTAGCGGTGGTAGCGTCAAACCTCCCCCGCACCGCGGAGATTGCGATGGATACGGCTGGGGTAATCATGCATGAGCCCAGTAACATGGTGGAAATTCGGCAATGCATTAGGGCCCTGATGGATGAACCCACTAGGCTTAAGCTGGCACACAGCGGGAGCCGCTCCATTATACGCTATCGCTGGGGTAGCCAAGAGGAAATTCTCCTGAGCATGTATAGAGACCTGCTCAATTGATTATCTCTGATGGTAATTCCATGATGATTCGATGCGGGATATTGAAGCTTGAATATCATCCATCTCGTAGGGGCACGGCTCAACATCGTGCAGGTTGCTCCCGGCATGCGGGCACTGAGGAGTTACTCGGCATCTTTTGATCAGGTACTGAATCACACCGGCTAGCAGTGCGACTTTGCCACGTCGCAGGTATTTTTCCAGGACTCGGCATTGCTGGAGCCCGACCGCTACCTGGGGAGGGCCGCGGGCACCCATGCTGAGCAAACAGGGGGGGGTCATGATGGCGCTTGAGCTTGTGGTCGCGGAGCTGAAGCCCGATCGGGTAACGGGGGTTGATAACGTCAATTATACTCTGGCGGGCACCTTGGTGTGCGGCAAGTGGGGGATTCCCGTGGCCCCTGTAAAAGGCTGGGCTCCGTTCAGGAGATCTGTCCATGCCGGAAGAGCTGAATCGCTTGCTTACCGGCCAGGTCGCTGAGTTGCTGTGGGCGCCCCGCTGAGAGGCTGGCGAAAACCTGGCGCGGGTGGGCATTCATCCCGACAAAATTCATATGGTCGGCATTTTGATGGTGGCTAGCCTGGTGGAGCAACGGCCCCTGGCAAGGCAAAGGAATATGCCCGGATCGCCTGGGCTCGCTGACGGGCCATATGTCCTGACGATCCTGCAGCGCCCTGCCGACGTGGATAGCGCTCAGCGCGTGGCAGATTTTGGTTTCGACTCACACGTGGCGGGCCACGCCGAGTGGGTTGTCCCGGACCCGCAAGACTACCTTGATTTTTTTGCCCTCGGGTTGGGTGCTGCCGTGATGCTGACAGGCCCTGGCGGCCTCCAGGAAGTGACCACCTATCTGGGGCCTCCATGCCTGACCTCGCGGTCCCTTCCTGAGCGGCCTATCACCATCGAGGCGGGCACCACTCTACTTAGCGGAGCAAACCCCCAGGAGGTCATCGCGGCCGTCACGGCGGCATTGGATCGTGAATCGCCGGGCGGCAAATTGCCCGAGCTGTGGGATAGTCGGGCCGCCGGGCGCATAGCGTCGGTTGTGGGGCATCTGGCATGACTACGAGGGGCCCTTTGACATGACAAACATGAAGAAGGTCGTGGTTCTGGCTGGTGATATAGCCGTGCTCTACCTCTCGCTGGTGGTGATGCTGTTGCTGCGCTACGAGCCGGGTGATTTCCCGTACCGGCTTGGCATCCATCTCGTACCCTTTTCTGTGGTCTTTGCACTCTGGATTGGAATTGCCTACCTGAACGGCCTGTATCGCTTTCAAATTCGGGGTGTGGGTGAGCACTTTCGGGCCCTCCTCAATGTGGTGGTTATCAGTAGTTCAGCCTCCATCATTGTCTTTTATGTGTGGACCGATTTTTTTGAGCTGACCCCGAAAACCAATCTATTGATCTTCGGCGCCCTATTTCTGGCGCTTGACTTCGGCCTGCGGACGGTCCTGCAAAGGTTTCTGGCCCCCAAAACACTCAACATCGTCGTACTGGGCCAATCGCCACTGATTAGCGAGACCGTCGCCTATATCAGGGACAACCGGCGTGAGTTCGACATTGTAGCCTGGATTAGGGATTTCAAGCAGCAGGGCGTGGTGGAACTGGCCGCGACGATCCGCGAGCGGAAACTGCATATAGCGGTCATACAACCACATCTGAAGGATGACGCCGCCACCATGCAGTCGGTCTATAGCCTGCTGCCCCTCAGGATCGTACTGATCAGCTTTTGGGATTTTTATGAGTACATTTTCAAAAAGGTGCCCCTCGACGAGCTCAAGGAAGGCTGGTTCATTGAAAACATCGCCCGGCGCAACCCCTTTTACGATATTCCCAAGCGACTTTTTGACGCCGTCTTTTCCATTCTTGCGACGCTGCTCCTGCTGCCCATCGGGCTGGTGATCAGCATCCTGATCAAGCTCGGCTCAAAGGGACCGGTCATCTACCGGCAGGTGCGGGCGGGCAAGAACGGCAAAGAGTTTGTGCTCTACAAATTCAGAACCATGAAGCACAATAGCCAAGGCCCGTATTGGACCGTGCCGGAAGATGAGCGCATTACCCTGTTGGGTAAATACTTGCGCTTCACCCATCTCGATGAAATACCCCAGTTGCTGAATATCATTGCAGGAGACCTCTCATTCATCGGCCCGCGGCCCGAGCGCCTGGAACTGGCGCAGCAGTACGAGTTGCTGCCCTACTACAACATGCGTCACATAGGCCGTCCCGGACTCACGGGGTGGGCGCAGATCAATTTCCGGCCCAGCGCCTCTCTGGAGGAAGCGCACGAGAAGCTCCGCTACGATATCTACTACATCAAGAACAGATCCCATATTCTGGATCTGTATATCATGCTAATGACCATCAAATACCTGCTCACCAAGCCTCGCTAAGCACGCCGCCAGGCAGGTTTTATGGCATGAAGATATTGATTATTAAGCAGCATTTTACTTCGCTGGACCAGCCTGGTATTGCCCGGCTGAGCATATTTTCCAGTCTGTGGGGGCGCCTGGGACACATGACGAGCATCCTGGCGGGCAGGGTGATCTATATCACTGGCAGAAAGGCCAAAGCCAGACCGGCGACCGCGCTCCGGCGCGAGCCCTCCAGAGGTGGTGTCGCCATCATCAGGGTGTTTGATTCCGCCCTTGGATACCGTACCTATCTGGGACGACTCATCTCATATTTTTCCTTCCTCCCCCCGGCGCTCATAGCGGGGCTGACGCTGCCCCGGCCCGATGTCATCATTTTTTCATCGCCCCCCACGGTCATCGGCGTTGTGGCCTTCATTCTGGGCTCGTTGAGGGGTGTGCCGGTGGTCTTTGAGGTGCGCGATCTGTGGCCCGATGTAGCCATTGACTTGGGTTTCGTCAAGAACAGGCTGGTCCAGCGGCTGGGGTATGCCGTCGAGAGCTCCATGTACCGTAGGGCTCACCGAATCGTGGCCATATCTCCCGGTATGGGTGACTTTCTGGCACGGGAAAAAGGGGTCCCCCGAAACAAGATCGCCGTGATCCCCAATCCCGTGGATCTCAGGCTTACCCGCTCCCGCCAGGGGATGGATGTGCGGCGGCAAATGAACTGGGGCGACAAATTTGTTGTCCTCTACAGCGGTTCCCACAGTGCGGTCTACGATTTTGACACGCTCCTGGATCTGGCCGCGGGTCTGCGCAGCCAGGAGAACATCCTGTTTGTGCTGCTGGGCGATGGCAGACAGAAGCCGCAGGTGGCCAGACGGGTGGAGCAGCAGCAGATGACCAACGTGAGCCTCCTGCCACCGGTGTCCAAAGCGGAGGTGGGCGCCATCATTGGTGCTGCTGACCTCTGTATTGCCACTTTGAAGCCCATCAACACCTTGCGCTACGGCTATGCCACCAAAATTTTTGACTACATGGCCATGAAGAGGCCGGTTGTCCTGGCCATGGACGGGGAGGCGGCCCAGCTGGTCAACGAGGAAGCCAACTGCGGCATCGCTGTGGGGCCGGGCCAGACACAGGCCCTGCGGGAAGCGATCCTGGATCTGTACCACGATCCTGAGAAACGCAGGTCGCTGGGGGAGAATGGCTACAACTTTGTCCAGCGTCACCGGGCGGCGGATGAGCTTGCCCAGCGCTACCTCGAACTCCTGAAAGCCGCTTCCCACGCACGCCGAATTGAGCGCCGACGGCATGAGTAAATCCAACGGAGTGGACAGTACCGTCAGCGGGCGCTAACTTCCCCGCAGTGAAAATGATGCTGATACGGTGCTCGGCCCTGCTGCCCTCGCCGCCGGTGGCCTCAGCCTGGGGATGGGAAACGGGCGCTGGACCGGCTGCCAAATGTTCCAACTGAAATACATCCGGAAGAATAGGGAGATGGTCCGGAAGGGGCTGAAGAATAAAGGTGTGGCCGAGAGCGAGCTCGACGAGATTTTGGCTTTGGATGCCCAACTGCTGGAAAAGACCCGCCAGGCGGACGTCTTAAAAGCCCATCGTAACCGCGAAAGCGAGCTTATCGCCCAGCGCAAACGAGTGGGCGAGAACGCGGACGAACAGATTGCCGCCATGGCAGCAGTCGCGGCCCAGATTAAGGCTTTGAACCAGGAGATTCAGGCGCTCCAGCGGTCGCTGGATAAGCAGCTGTTCTGGCTCCCCAACTTGCCCCACGCATCGGTGCCCGTTGGCTCCGGAGACGGGCAAAATCGGTTTGGTCCCCCCTCGGGCGAAGTGGTAACCTTTGCCTATGAAGCCCAGGATCATCTGGGGCTGCTCAGCACGTTGGGACTGGTGGATTTTGAGGCGGGAGCCCGTATCGCGGGGCGTGGCTTTCCGGTCTACACGGGGCGGGGTGCCAGGCTGGAACGGGCACTTATCAACTTCATGCTCGACCTGCAGACCCGGGAGCGTGGCTATACCGAGATCTACCCGCCCTTTATGGCCAACCGGACCACCACCGGCATTACGGGCCAGTTGCCCAAACTGGAAGACGACATGTACGTCACCACCCCCGACGACCTGTTCCTGATCCCTACGGCTGAAGTGCCGCTCACCGGCCTGCAACAGGACCAGACTCTGGAGGAGGACGACCTACCCATCAGGTACGCGGCCTTCAGTGCGTGCTTCCGTCGGGAGGCGGGCAGTTACGGTAAGGAGACCCGGGGCCTGCAGCGGGTTCATCAGTTCAATAAGGTGGAGCTGGTCAAATTCGTCGACCCCGACAGCTCCTACGTGGAACTGGAGTCACTGCGCGAGGATGCCGAAGAGGTCCTGCGACGCCTGGGGTTGGTCTACCGCGTGGTGGAGCTCTGCACGGGCACCCTATCATTTGCAGCCGCGAAATGCTATGACCTGGAAGTCCACGCACCGGCGGCAGACGAGTGGCTGGAAGTGAGCAGCTGCAGCAATTTCGAGAACTTCCAGGCGATTCGGGGGAACATCCGATTCCGGCGGAGGGCTACGGGCAAGCTGGCCTATGTGCACACCCTCAACGGATCGGGCGTTGCCACGCCGCGCCTCATGGTGGCCCTGCTGGAGACCTATCAGCAGCCCGACGGCTCCATCACGCTTCCGGAAGCGCTGGTGCCCTATTACGGCGAGGAAGTATTGGCCCCATGATAAAGCGGCTGCGCACAGCCTGGGTTCTGGTCCATCTGGTCGTGGCCACGCTGATCTTTGCCATTCTGATTCTGCTGACGGCCCCTTTGGACAGGTCCAAGCGTTTTATCGGCTGGTGGCCGCGACTGTGGTCCCGTTGGATTCTCTGGTCCACGGGTCTGGAGATCACCTACCGCGGCGTGGAACAGCTCCAATCCGGGCAGAAGTATATTTACATGAGCAATCACACCAGTGCCCTGGACATCGCCCTGGCCTTCTCCGTTCTTCCCGGGACGGTGGTGTTCCTGGCCAAGAAGGAGCTGTTTCGCATCGTCTTTTTCGGCTGGGCCATGTGGGCACTGGGCTGTATACCGGTCGACCGCTTGAACCGCGCCGGAGCCCGACAGGCGGTGGACCGGGCCCTCCGGGATCTTGAGACCAAGCGTCTGTCGCTGCTCATTTTTCCTGAGGGGACCCGCACCAGGGATGGCCGGCTGCTGCCGTTTAAAAAGGGTGGCTTCCTGCTGGCATTGAGGAGCGGGCTGCCCGTAGTGCCCATGGCGATCCAGGGTGCGCTGGAGGCTGTGCCGCCTGGAGCTATGAGCTTGACTCACACCCCAGTTCGCCTTACCATTGGCGCACCTATCGCAACAGACAGTCTGACCGATGATGATCGAGACGACCTACTCCAACGTACCTATCACAGCATCCACACACTATTCGCCCAGACCTAGTCCGGGGCTCGGCTGTGCCGAAAGCTCCGGGGTCGGCTCCCGGCCCCTCGTGGAGGCGGCCCTGTATCCGCACTGGGAGCAGTGTACGGGACGCACTTTATGGGGGCCTGAAGGGCGCTATCGACTCCTATACCCCGGCCAGCGCAACGGGGGGCCCGGGCCTGACTACCTCGGCGCCCAGGTGACATTCCCGGATGGTACCCTTCACCGGGGGGATGTAGAAATTCATGTGCGCCGGGCCAGCTGGCGCCGGCACCGGCACCGCTGGGACTCGCGCTACAGCCAGGTCATTCTGCACGTGGTAGCCTACGGTGGCCTCCGTAGCGTTCCCCAGGATCAATGGCGTCGGGTGCCAACCTTGGCGCTCCCCCTGACTCCTACCCCACAACTCCCTTGTGAAGTAACGTCGTTGTCGTTGGCGGATGACCCGGACCAAGACGAATTCCTGCGTTCCCTGGCAACACAACGCTGGTGGCGGCGCCTGGCGGACATGGGCCGCTCTGAATCTGGACAACAGGAAGCCCTGGCCCGCCGGCTGGGCCCTGATCGCTACCACCTCAAGCTGCCGGACCGCTGGCGGCAACAGCTCACCGGACAGGACGATCTCTTCACCTTCACCGCCTCTCTGCTGGCTGATTTGCAACTTGTTGCGGGGAGGAGCAGGGCGGCGGGCCTCATTCTCGGGCGCGTGGCCCTCTTGAGTGCAGTGGCCTACACCCATCGTCGGCGGCCTGAGGAACTGGCTAGCTGGTCACTGGCCGAGTTGCGGCAGCTGGCCGACGGTCTCCGTCTGGCGGACTTTCCCGCACCAACTGATCCCTTCCTGGTGGAGGTGGCCGGCAATTGGCTGCTCCCCTTCAGCTGGCGTGCCGGAGGTGGTGACCGCTTCGACGAATGGTATCGGCTGCCCAGGGGCTGGTCATACGGCCGCGTGCAGCGGCACGTGGCGCGGCTGGGCCTCGGGGGCCCCACTTGCTTTGGTCAGCAACAGGGGCTGCTCGAATGGCTGGAATCCCTCTGCCAGCCAGTGAACTGCGAGGCTTGCCCTGTCGTGGGAGGGCGTGGTGGACTCTAAAGTTCTGGACTGGCCAGCCTGCGCCCGATGGATCGTTGCGCGGCAGCAGGCCGGCGAACGGGTGGTGTTTACCAACGGCTGCTTTGACGTATTGCACGCCGGACATATTTACTTGCTGGAGCAAGCTTTGGGCCTGGGTGATAGGCTGGTTGTGGGGCTGAACAGCGACGCATCGGTTAGGCGCTTGAAGGGCCCGTCGCGGCCGGTGAACCCGCTGCCAGACCGGCTGGCTGTGCTGGGCGCGTTGGCTGCAGTGAGCGTCTTGGTGGTTTTTCCCCCTGAAATGACCGCTGGGGATGGCGGCCAGGGCAGCCGGCAGGACACGCCTTACGATCTTCTCGAAGAGCTCCGTCCCGATGTATTGGTCAAAGGGGGTGACTACTCTCCAGAGGAAGTGGTGGGCAGGGAGTTTGCCGGAGATTTGCGCATTATCCCCCTGTTACCCGGCCGCAGCACCCGTGATATTCTGGGCCGGGCGGGCAGGAGCACGGTGGATTCAGCAGCCGACTTGAACTAGTGTATCCTGATGAAAAAACGCTAAATTTGCACCCTTTATGATGGTTAGCACATTATCGAGCGGGCAGCGGCTGCTGCTGTGTGCGAGTCTGGCGGGGGCTCTGGCCGTGGCGCATGCGCAGCCGCCCCCTGAGCGCATTCCACTGGGCGACGATGTGGTGGCACTGGACCTGCTGCCCGCTGCTGCGGGAGAATCCCGCTTCGACGACCTCATGGAAGAATCCCGCCTCATTTTCGTCGACGCCGTGGTGGCAGACAAATCGGGCGACACGCTGGAGGCGGCCTACTATTTCGACATCCTGTTCGAAGCGTTGGCGGACGTGGAGCAGTTGCCGATGATGGACGAGCTCCAGCGCCTGGAGTACAATCGCTTTTTAAATGCCACCATCGTGTTCTATGAGGAGGACAGCCAGACCCTCGATCAAGTGGAAACCTCCCTCACCGTATCAGCCCTCCGGGATGAACTGAGCCGCTATACCCGCGCGCTGCCGATGGACTTGGGCGACATCACCCCGGTGGAGAACGATGGGGAGGGGCGCCTGCCCATCGTCTACAACGACCAGGTAGGCCGCATAATTCAGTTCTTTCGCACCCAGGGTCGGCAAAGCATGCAGACCTGGCTCACCCGCCTGCCACGTTATCTCGCCCTGATGAAACCCGCCCTGGACCGCGAGGGCGTCCCCGAGGAACTCATTTTCCATGCCCTGGTGGAGAGCGGCCTGAATCCCCGGGCCTATTCCTGGAAGCACGCCTCCGGCCCCTGGCAGTTTATCTCATCGACGGCCCGGCTGTACGGACTCCGGCAGGACTGGTGGGTGGACGAGCGCCGCGATTTTGAGCGGGCCACCGTGGCCGCAGCTCGCTACCTCAAGAAATTGTATGACGAATTCGGAGACTGGTACCTGGCCCTGGCGGCCTACAATACGGGTGAGTTTCGGGTTCACCGGGCCATCCGCCTGCATCAGAGCCGGGACTATTGGAAACTGTTCGTGCTGCCGCGGGAGACCCGCAACCACGTGCCCAAGATCATGGCAGCCTTCCTCATTGCCCAGGATCCGGAGAAGTACGGTTTTTTCGTCACCCCCCTGCCTCTGCTCGAGTGGGATGAGGTGCCCGTTGACAAGAGCCTGACCTTCCAGATCCTGGCCCAGATTGCCGAGTGCAGCCCCGAAACGCTGGCCGTCTTTAACCCCGAGCTGCGCCAGGCGGCGACACCCCCACCGGAGGACGGCAAGCCCTACGTGTTCCGCATTCCCAAAGGCCACAAGGAGGCCTTTGAGCGCAACTACCAGCCCATCGCTTCCAAGGTGGGGCCGGTCATGGCCGATGTGAGAGTCCGGCGACATCGTGTCAGGCGGGGCGAAACGCTCTACTCTATCTCCAAGCGCTACGGTGTGTCGATTCCCAGGATTGCCAAGGTCAACAACCTGCGCAACCGGCACCGGCTGCGCATCGGTCAACGTCTGGACATTCCCGTGCCTAGATCCGTGGTTGCCTCCCGGCAATCGGGTGCCCCTTCCCGTCCGGATGCCAGCAAGGTTATCTACACCGTACGTGCCAGGGATACCCTCGGCGCAATATCCGACAACCACGGCGTGGGCCTTTCGGCGCTGCGCCGGTGGAACGGCCTGCGTCCCGGTTCCAGCCAGATCCGGGTGGGGCAGAAGCTGGTGATCTGGGTGCCAACGACACCCCGCGCGAGTCGATTACCGCTACGCGTGGTGCCCTTGGGGATGGATAAATATACCTATACCGTCAGGCCTGGTGACACCCTGAGCCAGATTGCCGAAGCCCACGGGGTCGGCCTGTCAAAACTCCGTGTCTGGAACGGTTTCCGCAGGGCGAACCAACACATCCGGGTGGGGCAGCGCCTGGTGATTTGGAAACCCAAGGGATGAGCAGGCGCTACGACCGGACGATCCGCTGGATGCTCTGGGTGGCGGGCGCCGTGCTGGTGCTGATGGTCATTGGGCTTATCCGCGGACCGGCGCGCCAGCCGTGGCAGGCAGGCGGCGGACCCAAGGTGGGGCTGGTGAAGATCGAGGGCGTCATCATGAGCAGCGAGCGGGTGATCCGACAGTTGGAAGAGTTCAGCCGCCGCAAGGACATTGAGGCCATTCTCGTGCGCATCAACTCGCCTGGGGGTACGGTGGCTGCCAGCCAGGAAATTTACCAGAAATTGAAGGCGGTGAGCTCGGCGGGTTCCAAACCGGTCATCGCCTCCCTGGGGACCGTGGCGGCATCGGGTGGTTACTACGTTGCGCTGGCAGCGGATACCCTCATGGCCAATCCCGGCACCACCACAGGCTCCATTGGCGTCATCCTGGACTACCCGGTGGCCACCGACCTGCTCAGCAAGCTGGGGGTGCAGATGGAAGTGGTCAAGAGTGGCGCCCTCAAGGACGCCGGCTCTCCGTTCCGTCCCCCCACAGCTCAGGACCGCCGCAGTTTCCAGCGGGTGATAGACGATTTGCACGCCCAGTTCGTCGAAGTGGTAGCTGAGGAACGGGGTATGGATCTGGCCGAGGTGAAAATGCTGGCGACGGGGGAGATATTCTCAGGCCGCCAGGCCGTGGAAAATGGATTGGTGGACCTGCTAGGGGGCTATGAAGATGCCCTCAGCCTCATCGCTGCACTATTGGATACCGAGCAGCGCCCCGTAGTGGTGCGACCGGCAGAGCGGCGCCGGCTGTCATTGTGGGACCTGCTGCTTGGCGAGGAGGCTCACCAGAACCGGGTTACGTGGCTGCTACCGCAGTACATCTTGAGATAGGGGGCCGATCATGGCGCGGAATGATTTGAGAGACCTGCTGGCCGAACGCCAAGGGTTGACCAAGAGCGAGCTCGTTCATTATCTGGCGCAGCGCAGTGGCCTGACGAAGGTGGAAACCGAAACCATTGTGGACGGCCTCCTGGGTACGGTTCAGGAAGCCCTCATGATGGGTAAGAAAGTTGAGTTGCGGGGCTTTGGTACCTTTCAGGTGCGGGTTCGCCAGCCCCGGGAAGCGCGCAATCCTGCCACACAGGAAAAGCTCCTGCTAGAGCGGCGCTGGGTGCCGGTGTTCAAGGCTTCAAAATCATTGCGAACCGCCGTGGACCGGGCGCTTGCGCCCGCCGCGGCATCATCAGAATGACCTGCTTATCATGACCTATTTGAAAGAGGACTAATTATGCCCTGTGGACGCAAACGAAAGCGCCGCAAGATCAATACCCACAAGCGCAAGAAACGGCTGCGTGCCAATCGCCACAAGAAGAAACTGCGCTAAACCCAGGACGTTCTGAGCAGTAAGGAGGGGCTTCGGTCGTTGAAACGGTCCGTCCCGTGTGCCGTTCTACTTTGGGCGCTGTCGGCAACCATCCTCTGGGGCTGGGGCAACGAGGCGCACAAGTTGGTCAATGGCCACGCCGTGGATATCACTCCCGGCCCGCTGGGTGTGTACTTGCGGGCCCACCGCGAGGAAATCGTGGCGTGGGCTGTTGCCGCGGATGACCGCAAGACCGAGGACCCTGCCGAAAGGCACAAGCACTACATCGACTTCGAACTGTTTGAAGATCCGCCCACCCCAGCCATCCCCCTCGACCGCAGCATGGCCGAGGCGCGCTATACCGCTGCTGGCATGGTCAAGGGCGGCACCCTTTTGTGGGTTTTGCCCGAGGTGGTGCTGTCCCTTCGGGATGCCATGGCGGCCGGCGATTGGGATCGTGCGTTGGCGCAGGCCGCTGACCTGGGACATTACCTGGCCGATGGCCACCAGCCTTTGCATACGACCGTAAATTACGATGGGCAGGAGACCGGCAACCGGGGTGTACACTACATGTTTGAATCCGTCATGACGGATCGTCACTTGGATGAATATCTGCGGCCGAGTGCTCCGCTGCCGGCCATCGACAACGTGCCGGCCGACATTTTTGCCTGGCTCATGGAAAGTTTCGCCCAGGTGGAGACGATCATCGCAGGCGATCTGGCTGCCCGTGCCGAGCTGTCGTCCGAGCTGCAAGAGTTGGTAGCCCAGGGATACGACGCGGACGTGGAGGCGATTCCCGCTGTCTATTTCGAGCGGCTTTATCAAGCGACGGGAGCCCTGGCCAAGGCGCGTCTGAAGCAGGCATCTATCAGACTGGCGGCCCTGTGGCTGTGGGCCTGGTCAGAGGCTGGTAGCCCGGCTCCTCCCGGCTGATGAGCCCTTCCGGCCCACTCGATGTGCTGTCGATCTCGCAGCTGAACCGGCGGGCCAAACAGCTCCTGGAAACCCAGTTCAGCCCGGTCTGGGTGGAAGGTGAGATCTCCAACTTTACGCACCACTCCTCCGGGCACATGTACCTTACCCTTAAGGACGACCGGTCCGAGCTGGCCGCGGTGATGTTTGCATCGCGTAATGCTGCTCTGACATTTCGCCCAGGGGAAGGGCAGAAGGTGGTGGCCCGGGGCAGCCTCACCATTTACGAGCTGCGCGGGCAATACCAGCTCGTGGTGGAGAACCTCTACGCATCCGGGGCGGGCGAACTGTGGATGGCCCTCGAGGCGCTCAAGAGTCGGCTCCAGGAAGAGGGGCTGTTCGACCCTGAACGCAAACAACCCCTGCCCAGCTTCCCCCGCCGCATCGGGGTGGTAACCTCACCGACGGGCGCCGCCATCCGGGACATCATGCAGGTGGTGGCCAGCCGCGCGCCCCAGATCGTACTCATTGTGCGCCCGACCCTGGTCCAGGGCGTCGGCGCCAAGGAAGATATTGCCGCGGCAGTGGCGGAGTTCGACGCCTACGGCGAGGTGGACCTGGTGATCATTGCCCGGGGCGGAGGATCGCTGGAAGATCTGTGGGCCTTCAATGAGGAGCAGGTAGCCCGGGCGGTAGCGGCCTGCACCTTGCCGACCCTGTCGGCGGTAGGGCACGAGTCAGATGTCACCATTTGCGACCTGGTAGCAGACAGCCGTGCGCCCACCCCTTCCGCGGCGGCGGCCCTGGCCGTGGGCGACAGGGAGGCCTACAGCCAATATCTGGATGAACAGGTCTCGGCGCTGGAACGGATCCTGCTCCGGCGACTCAAAGACTCCCAGGGGCGGCTGGATCAGCTGCGGGAGCGTTATGCCTTTCGCCAGCCCATTGACTTGCTCACCCGCTACCAGCTGCAGCTCCAGCAGCTGGCCGGGAGCCTCGGCCTGGGCGTTCGCCGCATTGTGACGGACAAGTCCCAAGGCCTGGCTGTAGCCCGGGCCGGGCTCATGGCACTGAACCCTAAGCAGGTGCTTGAACGGGGCTATGTGATCGTTACCGATGACCAGGCCGGCAAACCTGTAACGCGACGGATGCAATTGAGCCCCCGCCAGGCGCTTACCCTCCATCTGGCCGATGGCACCGCCGGTGTAACCGTGACCCGCTTGGACGAGGCCAGCTGATGGCGGCTAAACAGTCAGCTGAAACTTTTGAGGAGGCACTGGAGCGGCTGGGCGAGATTGTGGGCCAGCTGGAATCCGAGTCGGTCAGCCTGGAGAGGTCGCTGGAACTGTTTGCTGAGGGTAGGCGGCTGGCCGAGTACTGCCAGAGCCAGCTGAGCGAAGCAGAAGAGAAGGTCAAGACCCTGCTGAAAACGGCATCGGGGTTTGAGGAGCGGATCGGGTTGGATCCTGGTCCCAGCGGGGAATCCGGATGAAAACGCTGGGCATTATCGCTAATTACCGGAAGCCCGACCTTTGGATCCTCCTGCCCGAGCTGGTGGACTGGTTGCTGGAAAGAGGTAAGTCGGTGGCCATAACGGATCGTCTGGTGGGTAGCAAATACCAGCCGCCCGATGCGGTTAAAGTCTACTCCACCGCTACCATTGCGCGGCATGTAGATGCCATGTTGTCCATTGGCGGAGACGGTACAATCCTGTCCACAGCCCGCATCATCGGCAAGGCGCCCGTGCCCATACTGGGTATCCATATGGGCGGGCTGGGGTTTCTGGCAGAGGTCCCTGCCGCCGACACTTTTACCGCTCTCACCGAGGTCCTGGCGGGAAACTACCGGTTGGAGGAGCGCATGGTGCTGGCGGTGGATTTGCAGCACGGCGGCAAGCTGGAGACCTACTACGCAGTCAATGACGTGGTGGTGGACCGGGGCAGTTCCCCACGGCTGCTCAGGACCCAGGTGGAGATAACCGGCCGCAAGCTCAACGAGTACGTGGCTGACGGGCTCATTGTGGCCACCCCCACCGGCTCGACGGCTTATTCGTTATCAGCCGGCGGTCCTATCGTGGTCCCTGGCCTGGAGGTGCTGACTATCACCCCCATTTGTCCCCATTCCCTCTCTGCGCGGCCCATTGTTGTGCCCAGTTCGGACCGGATCGTACTGCGGTTTCAGGAAGAGCAGGAGGGGGTGTCGGTGATACTTGACGGGCAGGTCAAGCTGGAGGTCGACAGTCAGGCCGTGGTCACCATCCGGCGGGCGAGCTGGAACATCAACATGCTTCAGCTGCCCAACAGTGATTACTTCCAGGTGCTGCGGGCAAAAATGGGCTGGTCAGGAGAAGCTCAGGGTACCCGCTCCTGATGGGGCCAACAGCTCCGGCTATGACCTCAGCCGGTGCTCGATCCTCATGCACCGGTCCTGAACTGCCAGCAGGCCAGCGGCCTCCGCGATGGCAACCGCCTCATCATTCACAATTCCCAACTGCAGCCAGAGCGCCTTGGCGCCGATGTCCACAGCCGCTTGGGCCACCTGTGGGGTATATTCGGGCCGACGGAACACATTGACCAGGTCAATGGGCTCGGGAATATCCCGCAGCGCAGGATAGGACTTCAAGCCCAGGATTTCGTCGTGGCCCGGGTTGACGGGGATAATGCGATAGCCGTGCGCCAGCAGGTAAAGGGAAACGGCGTTGGAGGGGCGCGCCATGTTGGGTGAAAGACCCACCACCGCGATTGTTTTCATGGCCAAGATACTTTCGATCACGCTATCGCCGGGCATAGGCTGGTCCTCTGGCATGGGCAGTTGAATCCGGGGCAGGGGGTAAACGCCTCACTTCCGTAAAAGGTTGCGCAAGATATAGCGGACCATTTTGGGGTTTTCCTGCAGGCGGCGAAGCGAGTAATCGTACCAGGTTTCCCCAAACGGGAGATAGACCCGCACCGTATATCCCTTCGTCAGGAGTGCCTCCAGTTTGCCCGCCATGGGAACGCCATACAGCACCTGAAATTCGAACCGGGAGGGGGGGATGTTCCGGCTGCGGATGTGCGCCTCCACAGCATCAATAAGTGCCCGGTCATGGGTGGCAATGGCCAGGTAGGCCCCCCCTTCAAAGCCCTGGTGGACCAGCGCCAAATAGTTGTCCCGGATGGCCTGTTCGTCCTGCAGGGCAACATCAGGTGATTCGAGGTAGATGCCCTTACACAGACGCACGTTCAGCTGCGGCGACATGAGCGCGGCCAGGTCGTCACGGCTGCGGTGGAGGTAGGCCTGCAGGACCGGTCCCACCCACGGGTAGCGCTGCAGGCAGTCACGGTAGAGCACCAGGGTATCATCAGTGCGGCGCGAGTCCTCCATGTCAAGCCGCATGAAATTATCCGTCGCGGCGGCGGCATCCAGGACTTGCGCAAGGTTCGCCTCGCCGATCTGAAAACCCAAATCTAGCCCCAGGTGGGTTGGCTTCAGCGAGACATTGGCGCGGAGTCCCCGCTCGGCGATGGAGTGATAGAGGTGCACGTAGGCAGCGGCCACTCCCGCCGCCTCGGATTCGTGTTGCACATGCTCGCCAAGGATATCAAGCGTCACCTCGAATCCCTGTCGGTTCAGGTCCTCTGTCACCACCAGCGCATCGTGCTCGGTTTCACCTGGGATATAGCGGCGGGCGAACAGGCCCACCAGTCTCTTGGGCAGGTAGGGCAGCGTTGCAACCAGCAGACTGTGCAGTCCCCAGGACATGGTCGGCGAATTTACCGACGGCAAAGCAGGGGTTCAACGGTTGCAGTCGCGCGACTGCGAGTCGGTTAGTGCGGGCAGCTGGAGGTCATTAGGTGCGGGGGGAATGCCTTGACTTGATTTTCGGGAATAGGGTAACTTTTCTACCTTGCTATTGGTGAGGATGCAATCCGAAAAGGGGACGAAAGTTGTATAGCGATTTTGCGCCGATACCGATTTTTGCCATCATTTCCGTACTCATGATTGCGGCTGGCCTGATTACGCAGCGGCTGGTGGCCCCGTTTAAGCCTGGTGCCCTGAAACAATCGCCCTACGAGTGTGGGGAAGAGGTCGAGGGCAGTGCATGGGTCCAGTTCAATATCCGTTTCTACGTCATCGCATTGATCTTTCTCATCTTCGACGTCGAGGTGGTGCTGCTGTTCCCCTGGGCCGTGGTGTTTAAGGAGCTTGGCCTGGTTGCCTTTGTGGAGATGCTGATTTTCCTGTTCGTCCTCACGGTGGGGCTGGTGGCGGTCTGGCGCCGCCGCGACCTTGATTGGGTAAAAATGGCCATCCCCTACGGTCGCGGGCGCTATTCGGAACTGTCCGAGCCCCAAAGCTAAGCGTCCTCGCTGTTGACCACCCCATGTTCATCCCTTTAAAAAGGTACACCTAATGGATGCCTCGCTCGTTCATCGCTTCGATCCGGATAACGTTCTCGTAGGACAGATCGACCAGCTGGTAAATTGGGCTCGAGCCGGATCGCAGTGGTATTTCCAGTTTGGCCTGGCCTGCTGCGCCATCGAGATGATGGCCGCTGCGGCGCCGCGCCACGATCTGGAGCGGTTTGGAGCCATGCCTCGGGCATCGCCCCGGCAGGCAGACACGATGATCGTGGCCGGCACCGTGACCATGAAAATGTCCACGCGCATCAAGCGGCTCTATGAGCAGATGGCTAACCCCAAATACGTTATTTCTATGGGTAGCTGTGCCAACAGCGGCGGCCCCTATTGGCAATACGGCTACCACGTCCTCAAAGGGGTCGATCTGATCATCCCGGTGGATGTATACGTGCCCGGCTGTCCGCCACGCCCAGAGGCGCTCATTCAGGGTCTGCTTGAGCTGCAGAAGCAGATCAAGTCGGACACCCCCCTCCGGAAGGTGGCGTGACCCCAAGGGTTGCCCACTAGATGGACTTCGCCGCTATCGTTGCAAAAGTGGCCGAGGCAAACCCGAAGGCACTGGTGCCGCTCGAGGATGAGGCCCGCCACATGCAGATCAAGGCCGAAAACTGGTTGGCGGTCGCCCAGCTGTTGAAAGCTGATGCGGCGTTACAGTTCGATTCGTTGATGTGCGTTTCCGGCTACGACAAGGGTCCCGACGAGTCGCTGGGTGTAGCCTACAATTTGCACTCCATGACCCATTTCCACACGCTGGAGGTACGCATCGAGGTGTCACGCGATGGCGGCAGCATCCCATCGGTGGCCCAGCTCTGGCGAACCGCAGACTGGCATGAGCGCGAGGCCTATGACCTTTTCGGCATCACTTTCGAGGGGCACCCCGACTTGCGGCGCATCCTGCTGCCGGAGGACTGGGAGAATTACCCCCTGAGAAAAGATTACGTGACGCAGGACTATTACCACGGCATCTCAGTGCCCAAAGACAAGCGCGGCTGGGAATGACGAATACTGATCAGCTGCCCAAAGGCTTCGGCGCCGTGGAAGGCGAAGAGATGA
The DNA here is from genome assembly GCA_022560655.1 of Candidatus Neomarinimicrobiota bacterium. Taxonomy (NCBI): domain Bacteria; kingdom Pseudomonadati; phylum Fidelibacterota; species Fidelibacterota bacterium. The sequence continues at coordinate 71,634 of JADFSS010000001.1, read as the reverse complement.
TCCTGAACATGGGGCCCCAGCATCCCAGCACCCACGGGGTACTGCGCTTGCGCATTCGCACCGATGGCGAGATCGTCACCCACATCGAGCCCCACCTGGGCTACCTGCACCGCTGCTTTGAGAAGCACAGCGAAAACCTCTCCTACGAGCAGATTACCCCCTTCACCGACCGCTGCGATTACCTGGCCTCCATGAACAACAACCATGTCTACGCCATGGCCGTGGAGCGGCTCATGGGACTGGAGGTCTCTGACAAGGTGGAGATTATCCGGGTCATCATGGCCGAGCTCCAGCGCATTGCAAGCCACCTCATGGCGACGGGTACCTTCGGCCTGGATGTGGGCGGAATCACCCCCTTTACCTACACCTTCCGCGACCGTGAGCGCATCCTCGACCTCTTTGAGTACACCTGCGGCGCCAGGCTGCTATACAACTATATCTGGATCGGTGGTGTTTCACACGACCTGCCCCCCAACTTTGTGCAGTACACCGTTGAATTTCTGGACTACTTCCTGCCCCAGATAGACGAATACAACCGCCTGCTTACATACAACAAGATCTTTATCGAACGCACGGCTGACCTGGGTGTGTTGACACCGGAAGTAGCCATCAACTATGGCTGTACCGGACCCATGCTGCGCGCCTCTGGCGTCGATTGGGACCTACGCCGAAACGAGCCCTATTCCATCTACGACCGCTTCGATTTTGACGTCATCGTGGGCCATGGCGAGATGGGCACGGTGGGCGACTGCTGGGACCGCTACTTCGTTCGGATCCAGGAAATGCGTGAGAGCGCCAAGATTGTCCGCCAGGCGCTGGCCATGCTGCCCGCCGAAGGGGATGTACAAGCCGCTGTGCCCAAGAAAATTCGGCCTCCCAAAGGCGAAATCTATTTCCGGGCCGAAAATCCCCGGGGCGACCTGGGGTTCTACATCATCAGCGACGGCTCACCCAAGCCTTACCGGGTCAAGATGCGCTCACCTTGTTTCTGCAACCTTTCGGTCATCAATGAAATCTCCGCCGGCTGGATGATTTCTGACCTGGTGACCATTTTAGGCAGCATCGACATCGTCCTGGGCGAGGTAGACCGATGACCTCCTGGCTGGACTCCCTCACCAGGCTGGCTGGCCAGCTGCCCGGCATGCCGGAGGGCAACACCGGTCTGGCACTGGTCACTGCGGCGGTTGTCTTGGGCGTCGGGGTGTTCCTGTTTATGGCGGTCAACGCGCTGGTGGCTGTTTATGCTGAGCGCAAAATTTCGGCCTTTATGCAGGATCGCCTGGGCCCCATGGAGGTCGGGCTGTTTGGCTTCAAAGGGGGCAAACGCTTCTGGGGCGGCATTGGTCAAACCCTGGCGGATGCCCTCAAGCTGGTGCTGAAAGAAGACATCATTCCTGCTCAGGCCGACCGCAAACTGTTTATCCTGGGGCCGTTTATCCTGTTCGGCGCCGCCTTCCTGGCTTTCATCGGACTGCCCGTTGGTTACGGGCTGGTCATCTCGGACTTCAACATCGGCGTCTTCTACGTCACCGCCATCAGCTCGGTGGGCGTCATCGGCATCATACTGTCGGGCTGGGCCTCCAACAACAAGTGGTCGCTCTACGGCGCCATGCGTTCTGCCGCCCAGATTATCAGCTATGAACTGCCTGTGGGCATGTCTCTGCTGCTGGTGGTCATGGTGGCGGGTAGCCTGCAGTTCAGCGAGATCGTCCTCTGGCAGGAGCAGCATCGCTGGTTTCTGGTTCACAGCCCGTTTACCGTGGTGGCTTTTGTCATATTCTTGATCTCCGGCATCGCTGAGGTCAACCGCACGCCGTTCGATCTCCCCGAGGCCGAGTCCGAGCTGGTGGCCGGCTATATGACCGAATATTCCGGCTTCCGCTGGGCCATCTTCTTCCTGTCCGAGTACGCCAGTATGGTCATTATCTCGCTGATGGCCGCCATCGTTTTCCTGGGCGGCTGGCTCTCGCCGGTGGGGAGCCTGCTGCGCCTGGTGGGGGTTGGCAGCGGCTGGTACTTTCTGGAAGGTCCTCTGTGGGGTGTCTTCTGGGTATTTGCCAAGGTCGTCTTCCTGATATTCGTCATGATGTGGTTCCGCTGGACTTTCCCTCGCTTGCGGGTGGACCAACTCATGTACACCGCCTGGAAAGTGTTCATCCCCTTCGCGCTGGCCAATATCTTTTTCGTCGGGGTGTGGGAGCTGCTCTTCGCCTAGCGGCGGGGCCACCCGGTTCATGAGCGGCTATTTCGGCAATATCGGTTCCGCCGTGTCCTCCCTGTGGGATGGCATGCGTGTCACGCTGCATCACTTTATCGGCAAGAAGAGGCTCAACGCCACCCTCCAGTATCCCCATGAGCGCTGGCCCATCCCTGAACGGCACATCGGATTCGACCACGCCCAGTACAACGTCATTCGTTCCCGTCTGCACGTGGACATCGACGACTGCATCGGCTGTCTGCAGTGCGAACGCGTCTGCCCCGTGGACTGCATCAAGATTGAGACCCTGAAGGTCCCTAAGGAGACTGAGCTGGGAGCGGTGCCGGGAGCCACCCAGACCAGCGCCACCTCCAACGGCACGGCCAAGCGACTGCTGGTCACCCGGTTCGACATCGACATGGCGGAGTGCATGTACTGCAACCTGTGCGTCTATCCCTGCCCGGAGGAGTGCATCTACATGGTGGGCGGCCCCAACGAGGAAAAGCACCCCATTGACTACGAATATTCGCTCGCCAACCGGGATGGCCTGGTTTATCAGTTTGCCACCGCTACCGACGTGGAGGTCAGCGCGGTGGCCGACATGGCGGGCATGTCCAACCCCCGGCTCAAGCGCCAGGAGCGGCGTGACCAGTACCGTCAGCCCGCTGCCGCCCCCGCCGCCGCTGTGCCCGAACCGGACGGGGAGGCCAAGCCCGCCGCGGAGGCCGAGCCTACCGCTAAGCCCAAAGCCAAGCAGGCGCTCACTGAGCCCAAGATGGACCTGGCCCTGCTGGGGGCAATTGAGGACCGGGTTACGCGTGGTCTGGCCAAGAAAGCAGCCTTCGGAGCCGTCCGGGCCGGGAAGGCCGCTCCCGAGGTGGCCGAGCAGACCAAAGCCGCCCTGGATGCGGTGGGCAAGCTGACGCCGGCGGTGGCAACGGTGGTGGCGCAGCTGGCGGAGGCGATGATTCAGCAGCCCGGTGGTGCGGAACCGGTAGCGGCTGAGCCCGACGCACCCGCGGCCGAAGAAGTCGCCGCTGAACCCGCCGCGGAGGCTGCGCCGGCTGAGGAACCGGCCCCTTCCAAGGGCGCTGAACCGGGGGGCAAGCTCGATCTGTCAGTCCTGAACGGTATCCAGGACCGCGTGGCGCGGGGCAAGGCCAAATCCATCCTTAACAAAACTTTGCGCCAGGGAGGATCGGCCCGAGCTGCGGCGGCGGAGATCAAAGCTACCCTTGCCGACCTGGGCAAACTGGACAGCGAGACCGAAGCCGTCCTCGCCCAGCTGGAGGCTTAAGCCGGCGTGGGTGAATTGGCCTTCACCGGCGTGGCCGTGTTGGTGGTGGTCTCTGGCTTCTGGGTGGTGACCTCGCCCAATCTGGTGCACTCGGCTGTGGCGCTCATGGGTACCCTCTTTGGCGTTGCCGGCCTCTATGTATTCCTGTATGCCGACTTTCTGGCCGCCACCCAGGTGATCATCTATGTAGGAGGCATACTTGTCCTGATCATTTTTGGCGTCATGCTCACCAATCGCATCACCTCGCCGGTGTTGATCCAGACCAGCATGCCCAACAAGTTTATCGCCGGGGGGATCGTGTTTGTCATATTCATCGGGCTCTCGGCACTGCTTTTCCGGACGCCCTGGCACCAGGGGGAAATCGAGACCGTCGAGAGTACGGTGGGGAAGATCGGAACCAGCCTGTTGACAACCTACCTGCTCCACTTCGAGGTAGCCGGTATCCTGCTGCTGCTGGCCCTGCTGGGGGCGGCCTATCTTTCACGGCGCGAGCATGCATAGTCTCCAGTCCTACCTGTTCCTGAGCATGATCCTCTTCTGCCTCGGCCTCTATGCCGTCATGACCCGGCGTAACGGCGTGGCGGTGCTCATGGGCATCGAACTGATTCTCAACTCCGCCAACCTCAATTTTGTGGCCTTCAACCGCTTCGGTGCCCTGTCCGAAAACCTCCCGGGGCATATTTTTGCACTATTCGTCATTGTCATGGCGGCCTCGGAAGTCGCCGTGGCACTGGCCATCATCATTAATATGTACAAATCGTTTGGCACGGTCAACCTGGACGAAGCCCGCGAGATGAGAGGCTAGCCGTGGGCACCCCCAATGACACTCAGATTGCTCTGGCGATCCTCTTCCTGCCGTTGGCGTCCTTCGTACTGCAGATCTTCTTTGGGCGCCGGCTGGGTCCGCGGGGCGTCTGGATATCGGTGGTGGCCATATTCACCACCCTCGTGCTGTCCTTCGCCCTGCTTGCCAACGTGATCCTCAACCACCCCGAGCCCCACTATCCCTGGGTGGAATGGTTTTCACTGGGCTCCTTTGAGCTGCTGCTGGGCTTCCAAATGGACAATCTGACCATCGTCATGTTGACGGTGGTGGCCCTGATCTCCGCGGCCGTCCACCTGTATTCCGTGGCCTACATGAAGGGTGATGTGCGCTACACGCGCTACTTCGGCTACCTGGGCATCTTCACCTTCTCCATGAACGGCATCGTGTTGGCCCACAGCCTGATCATGATGTACATCTTCTGGGAGTTGGTGGGGCTCAGCTCCTACCTGCTCATCGGCCACTGGTTTGAGAAGGATGCAGCTGCGAGTGCCGGTAAGAAAGCGTTCCTTACCAACCGGGTGGGCGATATTGGTATGTTTATCGGCATTCTGCTGTTCTGGACGGCCACGGGCACCTTTACGTTTCAGGGACTGTACGACGCGGTCGATGTCGATGGCCTGAATCTTTTTGCAAGCCAGACGACCCTGCTTACGGTGGCCGGCATCTTGGTATTCATGGGTGCCGTGGCCAAGTCGGCCCAGTTCCCACTGCATATCTGGTTGCCCGACGCCATGGAAGGTCCCACCCCCGTCTCGGCGTTGATCCATGCGGCCACCATGGTGGCGGCGGGCGTTTACATGATGGTGCGCATGTTTCCATTGCTCACGCCCGATGCGCTCCTCTTCGTGGGCGTCATTGGCGCGATCACGGCCGTGCTGGGAGCCCTTATCGCCATCACGCAGTTTGACATCAAACGGGTCCTGGCCTATTCCACCGTCAGCCAGCTGGGCTACATGATCATGGCCATCGGCATGGGCGCCCAACAGGCCGCGTTTTTCCACCTCACGACCCATGCCATGTTCAAGGGCCTGCTGTTCCTCTGCTCCGGCTCGGTGATCTTCGCCATGCACCACGCCCTTCAGAAGGTGGATGACCATACCACCGATCCTCAGGACATGCGCAATATGGGCGGACTATGGAAGAAAATGCCCGTTACTTATATCACCATGATCATCGGCACGCTGGCCCTGTCGGGTATCCCGCTCTTTTCGGGCTTCCTGAGCAAGGATGCCATACTCGCCGGTACGCTGGCCTTTGCCCGGGATCACCACCAGTGGTGGGCAGTGCTCTTCCCCATAGCCGGATTTGGGGCCGCGGCGATCACGGCCTTTTATATGTTCCGCCTCATATTCATGACCTTTCATGGCCGCCCCACCAACGAGCAATCCTACAGCCATATACATGAATCGCCGGGACTCATGACGGTGCCACTCATCGTGTTGGCCCTGCTCAGCTTCCCGCTGTTTTTCACGTTTCCAACGGTGAATCCGCTCCAGGGGGAGGGCTGGCTCACCGATGTGATTCAACAGGAGGAGAACCTGACGGGACACGCCGAGCTGGGTGTGGAGCACCTGGAACAAGGCTTCCATGAGGCCCACGCCACCGCCGTCAACCTGTCTCTCAGCGTGGCTGGTGGTGGTATCGCCCTGGCCATTGTCCTCTACCTCTTCGCCTGGTTTGACCCCCGGGCCATTGCCCAGCGGCTGCGTCGCTTCGGGCTCTACCAGCTGTCTTTCTACAAGTTCTACTTTGATGAGATTTACGACACCCTGCTCTACCGGCCTTTTCTTTGGCTCACGGATGTCATCGCTGTACTGGACTGGAACCTGTGGGACCAGTGGTTTATCGATAGCTGGGGTCGCAATACAGTCAGGTTCGGCAACGCCTCGGGTTGGGTGGATTACACTTGGCTGGACCAGCTGGTGATTGACGGTTTTGGCCGGTTGACGCGAGGATTGGGAGCCACCGGTAGGAGAGTCCAGACGGGCCGCATCCAGAACTACCTCATGTGGGCCCTGGCCGGAGGGGCGATCATGTTTTTTATAGTAGCGAGTCTATAACCACATCATAGTTGGCCTGGCGCAGGGAACCATAAGGGAAATCTGAATAGAATGGATGCGTCTATCTTAACCCTGCTCGTCTTTGTACCCGTGGCGGGGGCAGTGGGCCTGCTGTTTGTGCCCCGCGCCCAGGCCGAGAGGATCAAGTGGATTGCCGCGGGTGTTGCCGGCTTACAGCTGCTCCTGGCCATTTGGCTGTGGGTCGCCTTCGAACCCGCCAGCGCCGCCATGCAGTTCGAGGTTCAGGCTGCCTGGATTCCCAGCTTTAACATCGAATACCACCTTGGCGTGGACGGTCTGTCCATGCCCCTGGTCTTCCTGACGGCGCTGTTGTCGCTGATTTCCATTGTCGCCAGTTGGAAAATCGACAAAAGCCCCAAGGGCTATTTCAGCCTGTTCCTGCTGTTGGACGCCGGCATGATGGGGGTTTTTGTGGCCCTCGATTTCTTCCTCTTTTACGTCTTCTGGGAAGTCATGCTGCTGCCCATGTACTTCCTCATCGGCATGTGGGGCGGCCCCCAACGAACCTACGCGGCCATCAAGTTCTTCCTGTTTACCCTTTTCGGATCGGTGCTGATGCTGCTGGCCATGCTGGCGCTCTACTTCTATTCCGAGCCTCACACTTTCAACCTGATGACCCTCATCGCCGAGGCGCCCAAGATTGATGCGCAGCTGTGGGGTTTGGATATCAAGTGGCTCATCTGGGTGGCCCTGTTTGTGGGATTTGCCATCAAGGTGCCCATCTTTCCCTTCCACACGTGGCTGCCGCTGGCCCATGTGGAGGCGCCCACGGCCGTCTCCGTGATTCTGGCCGGCGTCTTGCTGAAAATGGGCACCTATGGTTTGCTGCGCATCAGTTTTCCGTTGCTGCCGGGTGAGACCATCGGCTTCGCCTTCATGCTGGCGGTGCTGGCGGTGATCAACATCATCTGGGGAGCCGCCAACGCCATCGCGCAGACCGACCTGAAGCGCATGGTGGCTTACTCGTCCATCAGCCATATGGGCTTCGTACTGCTGGGTATGGCGGCGGTCGTAGGCCAAAACACGGCCGCTGCACAGGCGGGGATGAATGGTGCTGTCCTGCAAATGTTCAACCACGGCATCATCACCGCCATGCTGTTCCTGCTGGTGGGGGTAATCTATGATCGGGCCCACCACCGCTACATCGTCTATCCCAAGAATTATGAGGATGAGGCCCTGCGCGGCAAACTTGGGTTCGGAGGGTTGGCAGCCAACCTGCCCGTTTTCTCGGGCTTTGTAGCCTTGGCCTTCTTCGCCGGATTGGGATTGCCCGCGCTCTCAGCGTTCATCAGCGAGGTCATGTGCTTCATCGGCGGCTTCAGCGCTTTCCGCACCCTTACTATAATCGCCACGCTGGGAATCCTGTTGAACGCCACCTACTTCCTGCGGGCCTTCCAGCGAATATTCTTTGGTGAGCTCAATGAGAAATGGGCCGGTCTCAGCGACATGTCGCCCCGCGAGATCGGCCTCCTGGCGCCCCTGGCGGCTCTCGTGCTCTTCCTGGGCGTCTACCCACGTCCGGTCCTGGACGTGATATCGGCCACCATGAACCAGCTGGTGGCAACATTCGCTCCACTTTTGCAAATGGCTGTCCAGTAGGCGCCCGGTTTGTTGCTACGACCTTTGACCTGCGTCCAGTGAGGACCGGAGCGTGGATAACCTCCCAAGCCTGAGATATTTCCTTCCCGAGCTGGTCCTGACGGTCTTCATTGTCGTGACGGTGCTGGTCGATGTGTTTATCAGTCCGAGTCGCCGCAGCCGGGTCGTCTGGCTGCTGAGTCTGGGGGCGCTGGCGGTGGCGGCGGTGTTCCTGCTCTTTCAGGATGTTCCCGAGGAAGCCATATTCTACGGCGCGCTGGCTATTGATCCTTTCAGCCAGTTTTTCAAATGGCTTTTCCTGGTGGCAACCGCCGTTATCTACCTGGTCTCTCCCTACACGCGGGAGCTGGACAACAATCCCCGGCACGAGTACTACCTCTTCATCCTGGTGGTACTGTTCGGGATGTTTCTCATGGCTTCGGCCGTGGACCTGATCATCATCTATCTGTCCATCGAGATTGTAAGTATCGGCTCCTTTATTCTGGCAGGTTTCCTCAAGGACCGTCCCCTTTCCAGCGAATCCTCACTCAAGTATGTGATCTATGGCGCCTTTTCATCAGGGGTGATGCTCTACGGCCTCAGTCTGCTGTTCGGGATGGCTGGCTCCACCAACATCTTTGACGTCCAGGCCGCATTGTCCACTGTTCCTGAAAAGGCTCACCTGACGCTCACCGTTGCCTTGCTGATGATTATGGTGGGCTTCGGCTACAAGATTTCCATGGTGCCCTTCCACTTCTGGACGCCCGACGTGTACCAGGGCGCTCCCACCACAATTACCGCCTATTTGTCGGTGGCGCCCAAAGCCGCCGGCTTTGCCCTGGCGCTGCGGGTCCTGGGGATCGCCTTCGGTGCCAGTCCGGATCTCAACCTGGGGACCTGGCTGCCGGTGGAGGGACTGCAATTTGGCCTGTTCATGGCCGTGTTTGCAGCGGCCACGATGACGGTGGGAAACCTTCTGGCCCTGCAACAGGACAGCGTCAAACGGATGCTGGCCTACTCCAGCATTGCCCACGCCGGCTATATGCTCATGGCCGTGTCGATTCTCAATGCCAGCGCCGTCAAGGCCATCATGTTCTACCTGGTGGTCTATCTGTTTATGAACTTGGGAGCCTTCCTGGTGGCCATCTTTATTCACAACAGGTATGGCTACGACGAGATAGAGGAGTGGCGCGGACTGGGCTTCCAGGCCCCGCTGGTGGCCGTGGCCATGGGGATTTTCATGTTCAGCCTCACCGGCTTGCCGCCCACGGCCGGTTTTGTTGGCAAGATCTATCTCTTCGCCGTCTTGATAGAGGCGCAGAGATTCTGGTGGTTGGCGGTGGTGGGCGTGATCAACACCGTGATCTCGCTGTACTACTACATTCGGATTATCAAGGTCATGTTTCTGGACGGAGAGCCCACCTCCGAACGAATCTCCGATCATCCGGCGCTCACCGGCACCATCCTGGCGATGCTGGTGCCGACACTGCTTCTGGGCGTCTACTGGGTCCCCTTGCTGAACTTTGTACAGTCCTCCCTGGTCTTCTTCAACCGGGGTATGTGAGCCCGCCGCTGTCCAGCCTGGTGCTAGCATGGCACGCCCGGGAGTAACCCCGCCCGCGCCCCAATCCCCGGACCGACCCGCCGCCGAGTCCCAGGTGGAGATGAATGAATGGGTATTGCCCAATGACGCCAACGTGCTCGGAAACGTGCTCGGCGGCAAGGTGATGCACCTCATGGACATGTGCGCCGCTATGGCGGCCACGCGCCACTGCCGTAAAGTGGTGGTGACGGTTGGCGTGGATCACCTGAGTTTTCGCAACCCCGTCAAAGTTGGGGAATTGATGTCGCTGCGGGCGTCGGTAAATTACACCGATAGGACCTCCATGGAAGTGGGCGTGCGCGTTGACGCAGAGCAGCCCCTTACGGGCCTCCGGCGGCACACCAGCTCAGGCTATCTAACCTTTGTGGCCCTCGACGAGAAAGGGCGGCCCACTCAGGTGCCCAAAGTGGTGCCCGGTACGGAGGAGGAAAAGCGCCGGTACCGGGAGGCTAAACTGCGCCGCGAAAGGCGCGTCAGGGAGTTGAAGGCCACCACCTAGTGACCGAGAAGGCTGTAGCATCGTGCTGAGTGATTACGTTCCAATTGTATTTGTTTTCGTCCTGGCCGCCGGCATGGCTCTGGGCGGTCTCGGGCTGACCCATCTCATCGGGCCCAAAGTGAAGCTCAAGGAGAAGCTCATGCCCTACGAATCGGGACTGGATGCGGCCTCGCCCAACCGGTCGCGCTTGAGCGTGCGCTACTTTATCGTGGGTCTCGTGTTCATTATCTTTGATATCGAAGTTGTCTTTCTGTTCCCCTGGGCCGTGGTCTTCAGAGATTTGGTGGTCCACAGCCCGTTTATCCTATACGAAATGCTTTTCTTCATGGCGGTTCTGGTCATCGGGTTTGTCTACGTCTGGCGCAAGGGGGTCTTCGATTGGGAATAGAACAATCCGGCAAGGGTGAATGGGTCACCACTCGGCTGGACAATTTTGTCAACTGGGCGCGCAAGAACTCCCTTTGGCCCATGCCGTTCGGTACCGCCTGCTGCGGAATCGAGTTCATGTCGGCGATGACCTCGCGTCACGACATAGCGCGCTTCGGTGCGGAGGCCATCCGGTTCTCGCCGCGACAGTCCGACCTGCTGATCGTCGCGGGGCGCATCAGCATCAAAATGATGCCGGTCCTGACACGTATTTATGAGCAGATGCCCGAGCCCAAGTGGGTCATCTCCATGGGGGCCTGCGCCTCCAGCGGGGGCGTATTTGACACCTACAGCGTGATCCAGGGGATCGACCACTTCCTCCCCGTGGATGTCTACCTGCCCGGGTGTCCGCCACGGCCTGAGGCGGTGCTGGACGGGCTTATGCTGATCCAGCGGCTCATTGAGGGCGATTCACTCACCCATTACCAGCCGTCCGACGCCCCTGCGGAGACCTGAGCCCATGCTGCCCCAGGATCAGCTCAGCCATGTGCTCAAGGATAAATTCCCCGAATCCTTCCTGGAGCTCACCTCTTTTAGGGGCATGCTGACAGTCCATATAAAGGGCGCCGCTGTGCTGGAACTGTTGCGCACCCTCAAATCCGACCCCCGTTTCGCGTTTAACTTTCTGGCGGACGTCACTGCCGTGGACCATCTGGAGCTGGCCGGACACGCCCGCTATGCGGTCGTCTATCATCTGCTTAACCAGTACGAGGCGCGGCGCATCGTCGTGCGGGCCTGGGTGGAGGAGGAGCATCCCAGCCTCCCGTCGGCTGTATCCCTGTGGAAGACGGCGGACTGGCTGGAGCGGGAGGTTTACGATCTCTTCGGAATCGAGTTTGCCGGGCACCCCAACCTCGTGCGCATCATGAATCCTGATGACTTCATCCACCATCCACTGCGCAAAGACTATCCGCTGCAGGGCCGCGGAGAACGCGACAATTTTCCCGTCGTGGAGCGCTCCATTGGCAGCCGTTGGAAGGCGGGGAAAGCTTTCGAATGACGCTGGAAGCCCAGCAGCTCAGCACGGAAACCATGGTCCTGAACTTTGGCCCGTCGCACCCGTCCACCCACGGGACCCTGCGACTGCTGATGGAACTGGACGGCGAGCTGGTCACCAAGGTCACGCCCGAAATCGGCTACCTGCACTCAGGCTTTGAAAAGCTGGCCGAGCACCTGGACTACAACCAGTACGTCACCATAACCGATCGCATGCAGTATATCTCGCCCATGTGTAACAACGTGGCGTTCGCGCTGGCAGCCGAGAAGCTGCTGGACCTGGAAGTGCCGCCCCGTGCCCAGTACATCCGCGTATTTATGTGCGAGCTCTCGCGCATCGCGGATCACCTCCTGGCGATCGGCATGCAAGCGGTGGATATCGGGGCCTTCACAGTGTTCCTCTACGCCTTTCGTACAAGGGAAATGGTCTACGATCTGTTTGAGCAGGTCTGCGGGGCACGGCTGACCACCAGTTATACCCGGGTTGGAGGGTTGATGCGTGATGTGCCTCCGGAATTCGTTGCGGCCGCCGGCCAGCTTCTGGACGGGATTCCTGCCACCATCAAAGAGATCGACGGTCTACTCACCCATAACCGCATCTGGCTTGACCGTTCCCGTGGCATTGGAGTGATCAGCAAGGAGGATGCCATCTCCTATGGCCTCACCGGGCCTATCGCCCGCGCCGCCGGCGTGGATTACGACCTGCGCATCCAGGAGCCTTACTCCAGCTATGAGGATTTTGATTTTGACGTGATTGTTGGCCAGAATGGTGATGTCTACGACCGCTATCTCATGCGCCTTTACGAGGTCGACGAGAGCCTGAAAATTTGTCGCCAGGTTTTGGAGAAACTCCCCGCTGGACCCGTGAACGTGGATGCCGACAGCAAAGCCATCATCCCCCCGCGGAACGATATCTTTAACTCTATGGAGGCCCTCATTTACCATTTCATGATCACCATGGAAAATCGGGGTTTCACCCCACCGACGGGAGAAGTCTATGTCCCTACGGAGAGCCCCAACGGCGAGCTGGGCTACTTCATTGTGAGCGCCGGGAAACGTGAACCCTACCGTGTTCGCACCCGGCCACCCTCATTCATCAACTATTCCGCCTTCGAGACGATGATGCGGGGCATGATGGTGGCGGATGCCGTGGCGATTCTGGGCAGCCTGAATATCATCGCTGGCGAGCTGGACCGGTGAGTTTCGCCTTTACCCCGGAGCGCCAGAAGCGTTTCGATGCGCTGCTTAATCAGTATCCCGACAAGCGTTCCGTGGCGCTGCCGGCGCTGCACCTGGCACAGAGCCAGGAAGGCTATCTCTCCAGCGCTACCATCAAGGCCTTGGCGGCGGTGCTTGACATGGCTCCCGCTCTGCTGATGGATACCGTATCGTTCTACTCCTTGTTCTACACCCGTCCCCGGGGCAAGTACATGTTGCAGGTATGCCAAACCCTTTCCTGCAGCCTGGCCGGTGCCGATGATTTGGTGACCCATCTGTCCGGCAAACTGCACATCCAACCGGCGGAGACCACGCCCGACGGGCGCTACACGCTACGCACGGTGGAGTGCCTGGGTTCATGCGGTACGGCGCCGGTCGTGCAGATTAATGATGACTATTACGAAAAGGTCACCCGGGACAAGCTGGACCGCATTCTGGACAAGCTGACATGAACGTTTTCCAGCCCATTCTGACCAGGCACCTGGGAGAACCGGGATCCTATACGCTGGACTACTACCAGACCCACGAAGGTTACCGCGCCGCCCGCAAGGCTGTGCTGGAGATGAGCTCGGAAGAAATCATTGACGTGGTCAAAGGTTCGCAGCTACAGGGCCGCGGTGGGGCCGGCTTCCCCACAGGCGTGAAGTGGAGCTTCATCCCCAAGGACAATCCCAAGCCCAGGTACCTGATTCTCAATGCCGATGAGAGTGAACCAGGCACCTTCAAGGACCGCCTGCTCATCAATCACAACCCACACCAGATCATCGACGGGATGATTATTGCCAGCAAGGCTATCGATTGCCACCTGGCCTTCATTTACATCAGGGGGGAATTCGTCAAGGAGGCGCGCCTGCTGGAGACGGCCATCAACGAATGCCAGGTCAGCAATATTTTGGGCAAGGGCATATTCGGGAGCCAGTACAACCTGGACATCATTGTCCACCGCGGCGCCGGCGCCTATATCTGCGGTGAGGAGATGGCGCTCATCGAATCGTTGGAGGGCAAACGGGGCTGGCCGCGCATCAAGCCCCCCTTCCCGGCCGTCGAGGGCTATCTGCGCTGCCCTACGGTGGTCAACAACGTGGAGACTTTAGCCAATCTGCCACATATCATTGCCCACGGGGCCGATTGGTTTCGCGCCCTGGGTGCCACCCCCGATAGCCCGGGCCCCAAGCTCTACTGTCTCAGTGGGCACGTCCGCAAACCGGGCGTGGTAGAGCGTCCCATGGGCACCAGCCTGACCGAGTTAATCCACGAACATGGCGGTGGTCTCCCCCAGGGACGCCAGCTCAAGGCGGTCATCCCCGGCGGGAGTTCAGCACCGATTCTCACGGCCGCCGAGGCGCAGGATCTGCCCATGGACTTCCCCTCGGTGAAGGCTGCGGGAAGTATGCTTGGCTCAGCGGGTATCATCGTGCTGGATGAGACTGCCGACATGGTGCAGGTCTGCCTGAATGTGGCCCGCTTTTACGCCCACGAGTCGTGCGGGCAGTGCACGCCTTGCCGTGAAGGGACCACCTGGCTTACCCAGATTTTGCAGCGCCTGACCCAGGGCCAGGGGCGGGCCGAGGATATCGACCTGATTCTCTCGGTTGCTGACAATATCGGCGGGCTCATCGACTTTTCGCAGGGCAGTTTCGGCAAGACTATCTGCCCGTTCGGCGAGGCAGTGAGCTGGCCGGTGCGGGCGTTCGTTGAAAAGTTCCGTGACGAATTCGAAGCCTACCTGCCAGCTGATTCCCGGCAGGCTGTTGCCGGAGCGCTCACCAGTGCCACTGCTTAAGATTGACGAACACGAGCTGCAAGTCGCTGCCGGCACAAACGTATTGGCTGCGGCACTGGAAGCCGGCCTCGAGATTCCTTACTACTGCTACCATCCGGCTCTGTCGGTGGTAGGCAGCTGCAGAATGTGCATGGTGGAAATCGAGGGCTTGCCCAAGCTGCAAACCTCTTGTTCGACGCCGGTAGGGGAACTGCCTGAAGAAAAGAAAATTGATGGCCGCTTCGATATGGTGGTGCACACCAAGACAGAAAAAGCCTTAGCGGCCCGGAAACTGGTGCTGGAGTTCCTGCTGATCAACCATCCGCTGGACTGCCCCGTATGCGATCAGGCCGGCGAGTGCTTCCTCCAGGATTATGCCTTCAAACACGGCAGCGCCGTGAGCCGATTTGTCGAGGATAAGCGTATCCGGGCCGGAACGGAGCTGGGCGCTGGCGTGGTCATTAACTACAACCGGTGCATCATGTGCACCCGCTGTGTCCGTTTTACCCGGGAGGTCACCGGCACCGATGAACTGTATGTTGAGGAACGGGGCAACACCAGCAGGATTGCCGTGTTCGATGACGCGCCACTTTCCAACCTTCTGGCGGGCAACGTGGCCGACATCTGTCCGGTGGGTGCCCTGCTGCTCAAGGATTACATGCACACCACCCGCGTATGGCACCTGTCCAACACGCCCACGGTGTGCACGGAATGCACCTCCGGGTGCAGCATGACTGTCGATGCCGCCGGAGACCGTATTCATCGTATCGTCAGCCGGGAGAACGAGCAGGCCAACGGGCACTTTATCTGTGACATTGGGCGCTACGCATTTCATAAATATGAGGACGATCCCATCACAGCGCCCCAGCTGCGTGATGGTGAGCAGTGGTCGGAGATTAGCTGGGAGCAGGCCTACCAGCTGGTGGCAGACAAGATCGGCGAGCATGGAGGTCCTGAGGGCGTACGGGCTCTAGCGTCGGGAACTTTGCCCAACGAGAGCAATTTTCTGCTGGGCCAGCTGCTGCAGCGGCTCTCGGAGAAAAAGAATATCGCCCTTATTCCGGTGGAACGCGGCACGGAACAGGTGTTCCCCTCCGGCTTCCGCATCAGCGCAGACAGGGGCGGCAATCAGCGGGGGGTCCGGGACGTCGTTCCCAATTTGGCCGCAGGCCCGCGGTCACTGCTGCGGGACGTCGGGGTGCTACTGATCATGGACGCCGATGGCCGGGCAAAAATCACCAGCGACATGGACAAACTGCTCCGCGCAGCGGCCTTCAAGGTGGTCCTGGCCAGCAACGCATCTGCCGTAACGGATAGGGCTGACCTGGTCTTGCCTATTGCCGGACCCTATGAGCGGGAAGGCACCGTTACCAACGACCAAGGACTGGTGCAGTGGCTCCAGCCGGCCAGGCAGCTCCAGGGGGAGGCGCGGGCCGACTGGCTGGTGGTGGCCGAGCTGAGCCGCCTGCTCACCGGCGAGGGCAGTCTCTACACGTTTACCGGTGACGTAACCTGGAAGATTAATCACACCATCCCGGCCTACAGCCAGGCCACGCGCTTTAGACTGGGCCTGAAGGGCCAATTCGTGGGGAGCGGAGCCTGATGGACACGTTTGACGTGCTGGCAAGCTTGATTAAGGCGGTGGTGGTGTTTGGCGCTGTCATTACCTCTGTTATGGTCATGACCCTGGCCGAGCGGAAGATTTCAGGGTTCATGCAGTACCGCCACGGCCCCAATCGGGTCGGGCCGCGCGGGCTGTTGCAGCCGCTGGCCGATGGCGTGAAGTTCCTGTTCAAGGAAGACATCATCCCCAGCAATGCGATCAAGCCCATCTATCTGCTGGCGCCGGCCATTACCCTGATTCCGGCACTCATGACCTTCGCGATTATCCCATTTGGGGCGCCCCTGTATATCGGAGGACGCGAGGTGCTGTTGCAGGTGGCCAATATCAACATTGGCGTCCTTTACATCCTGGCGCTCACATCGGTGGGCGTGTACGGCATTGTGTTGGCGGGCTGGAGCTCCGGCAGCAAGTATCCCCTCATTGGTGGGTTGCGTGCATCAGCGCAGCTGATCAGCTACGAGCTCGCCATGGGTCTGGCCATCATCGGTGTGATCATGATCAGCGGCGGCCTCACTCTCAACGAAATTGTAGGCCACCAGCAGGACACCGGCTGGAATTTCTGGAAGCAGCCCTTGGCGACACTCGTATTTCTGGTGGCTATCTTCGCGGAAACCAACCGACTGCCCTTTGACCTCACCGAGGCGGAACAGGAGCTTGTAGGGGGCTATCACACGGAGTACTCCAGTTTCAAATTTGCCATGTTCATGCTCTCGGAATACGCCAACATGATCACGGCCTCCGCCTTCATGGTCTGCCTGTTCTTCGGCGGCTGGGACATTCCCTGGGTTGATGAGGGGGCCATGGGCGTTTGGGGTGCCGTTTTATCCGTCCTGGCTTTCAGTTTTAAGGTCGGTTTATTCCTGTTCCTCTATATCTGGGTGCGCTGGACCTTTCCACGATTCCGCTACGACCAGCTCATGCGTCTGGGGTGGATGGTCATGCTGCCCCTGGGGCTTCTGAACGTCCTGCTGGTTGGCCTATGGATGGCACTGACGGTATGAGGTCATAGCATGAACAGGCTCATCTGATGGCTACCGTGATTCGCACCTATGATCCCAAATTCTGGGACCGATTTTATATCCCGGCACTCGTCAAGGGCCTGCTGCTCACCTTCGGCAGGATGTTCAAACGCAGGGACACGATTCTCTACCCGGAGAAAAAGTACGTGCCCCCGGAGGGCTACCGCGGTCTGCATCGGCTGAACAAATACGAAGATGGCCGTATTAAATGCGTGGCCTGCGAGATGTGCGCCACGGCTTGCCCGGCGCATTGCATCCACATTGAACCCTCGGCCGCGCCCTGGGATGATGGCGCCGAGCGTTTTCCCATCCGGTTCGACATAGATTTGTCCCGTTGCATCTTCTGCGACTTCTGCGCGATTGCCTGCCCGGTGGACGCCATCGAGCTCACCGAGATATACGATTTCAACACCTACACCCGGGACAGCCTGGTGATCGACATGGAAGGTCTGTTGAGCGTCTACGATGTAACCCGGGCGGGGAATGTGTATGAGCGCCACAATCGCGGCGAACCGATCCAGCTGCCCCTGCTTAGAGACCCTCCGGTCCGGAACCCCTAGGCGACAGCCCATGGAATGGCCGCAGATGACTGACACCGGCGCGGCTAAGGTGGATTTGTCGGGCGCTGCCTCCATCATGGCGGACCTGCCGTGACCGCTGCCCTATTCTATCTCTTTGCTGTACAGCTGCTGGGGGCCAGTCTGTTCGTGGTCCTGAACCGCAACCCCATGTACAGTGTGGTGGCTCTGGTCTTCGCCTTCCTGAACCTGGCGGGTCTGTACTTCCTGCTGGGGGCAACCTTCATTGGGGCCTTGCAGGTACTGGTCTACGCCGGGGCCATCATGGTGCTGTTTCTATTCGTGGTGATGCTGTTGAATGTGGGTCCGGATGAGCGCCGTATCGGCTGGGTGCATCTTGATCGCTGGTGGTTTGGGCTGCTGGCACTGTTGTTCCTCGCACTTTTTCTAGTCCTTGCCGGCCAGGGTGTCAGTGCGCCTACAGCGGGTCCTTCACCGGCTACGACGCAGTCGGGCGGGGTCGCAGACGTGGCCGCGGTGCTGTTTTCCCGTTTCCTGTTGCCTTTCGAATTGGCGGCCCTGCTTCTGACGGTTGCCTTGGTGGGAACCGTGTTTCTGGCCAAGAGGCGCATCTGAGTATGGTGGTGCCGCTGTATCATATTGTGACCCTGGCGGGGCTGCTGTTTACCATCGGCATGCTGGGCGTGCTGTTCCGCCGCAACGCCATCATCGTATTCATGAGCGTGGAGATCATGCTCAATGCCGTCAACCTGGTCTTCATTGCATTTGCGCGCTATCACGGCAGTGTTGACGGCCAGGTTTTTGTCTTCTTCATCATGACGCTGGCCGCGGCTGAGGTGGCCGTGGGGCTGGCCATCATGATTTCGCTTTTCCGCAACCTGCAAACCACGGACATCTCCAGCTTCAACCTGATGAAGAATTGACGGTGATCAGTCTCTACCTGATTACGCTCTTTCCCTTGCTGGGCTTTCTGATCAACGGCCTGCTGGGACGCTGGCTGACGGAGCGCCAGGCCGGCTTGGTGGCCTCCCTGGCTGTGCTCGGCTCCTTCGTAATGAGCGCCACGTACTTTCTTGCTCTCACACGACCGGATGTCGCCCATATTTCCCAAAACCTGTTCGCATGGATTTCGGTGGGTGATTTGCAGGTCAACGTGGGCTACCGGTTCGATCCCCTGTCAGCCCTGATGACGCTCATTGTCAGCGGTGTAGGGCTGCTGATTCACATTTATTCCATGGGTTATATGCGTGGCGACCCAGGCGTGCGCCGGTACTTTGCGATATTGAACCTGTTCACGTTCATGATGCTCAATCTGGTGCTGGCCGACAGCCTGGTGCTGCTGTTCCTGGGTTGGGAAGGGGTCGGACTCTGCTCCTACCTGCTGATTGGGTTCTGGTTCCGGGACGAGGCCAAGGCCCGGGCAGGCATGAAAGCCTTTGTGGTAAACCGTATTGGCGATGCCGGTTTTCTCATAGCCATGATGGTCCTCTATCACCATTTCGGTACCCTGAACATGAGCGCCATCGCTGAAGCGGCTCCCCACGCGCGGTTGGCCGAGGGCGTGTTCACCGCCATAACCCTGCTGCTGCTCCTGGGCGCGGTGGGTAAATCGGCCCAGATTCCCCTGCACGTGTGGCTGCCCGATGCCATGGCCGGCCCGACACCGGTCTCCGCACTCATCCATGCGGCGACCATGGTCACAGCCGGGGTCTACCTGATCGCGCGCAATGGCGTGCTCTTCAGCCTGGCGCCCACGACCATGACCGTGATGGCGAGCATCGGTATCATTACGGCCCTGCTGGCTGCCACCATTGCCATTACTCAGCATGATATCAAGAAGGTACTGGCCTACTCCACCATCAGTCAGCTGGGTTACATGTTTGCCGCGCTAGGGGTGGGCGCCTACTCGGCCGCCATCTTCCACCTGATGACGCACGCGTTCTTCAAGGGACTATTGTTTTTGGGGGCGGGTAGCGTGATTCACGGGCTGGACGGAGAACAGGACCTGCGGAAAATGGGTGGGCTCAAGGAGGCTCTGCCTACGACCCACTGGACCATGCTGGTGGCCGTGCTGGCCATCGCTGGCCTGCCGGGATTGTCAGGATTCTTCAGCAAGGACGCAATCCTGTGGAGCGCGTTCAGCCACTATGAGGGCTTCAGTTGGATCTGGCTGGTGGGGTTATTTACGGCGGGCCTGACGGCATTTTACATGTTCCGCTTGTATTTCCTCACCTTTCGTGGCGCGGCCCGATGGGCTGGTGCGCAAGAGCCCCATGAGTCCAGCTCTGTCATGACGGTGCCCCTGGTGCTTCTGGCTTTTCTGTCCATCTTGGGTGGGTACGTGGGCGTTCCCCAGGTCTTGGGCGGCGTGAATCGCCTGGAATATTTCCTCGCCCCCGTCCTCACCATCACAGCCGCTCACGCTGCTCCCGTCCATGGGGCTGCCCAGGCCCTGGAACTCCTGCTCATGGGTGTGACCACGGTGGTCGTTTTGGGCGGCGGGTACTATGCCTACCGGATCTATCTCCGCCAGCCGGCACTGGCCGAAAACCTGGCCCAGCGGCTGCGCTTCCTTCACCGGCTCTCCTACAACAAATACTTCATCGACGAGGCCTATGCGCTCCTGGTGGTGGGTCCCTTCAAGAGGTTGGCCACCATGATTTGGGCTTGGGTAGACGTGAAGGCTGTCGACGGTTTCGTCAACGGGATGGGCCGCTCCGTCGCCGCCGCGGGAAGCTATATTCGCCGGGCACAAAGTGGCCTCATTCAGCACTACGCCGCCGTCATTCTCTTTGGAGTGGTCTTCATTCTCGTTTACCTCTACGTGGAATAATGGACTGGCTGTCGCACCATCTGCTGACCCTGACCATTATCATGCCTGCTGCGGGTGCAGTTGTCATCCTTGTGCTCGGCAATGGCCAGCGAGAAGTTATCCGGCGGGTGGCGCTGGGATCGTCACTGGTCACGTTCGTCCTGTCGTATTTCCTGTTCAAGGGGTTCCAGCCCGGGGGCGGCTTCCAGTTTGTTGCACTGGCGCCGTGGATCTCCAATTACGGCATCAGCTACCATGTGGGTATTGACGGCATCAGCCTGTTGCTGCTGCTGCTCACCACCTTCATCGTTCCAGTGACCATCCTCGCCGCGTTCGATTCTATCCACGAACGTGTCAAGGGTTTCATGGCCGCGTTGTTGCTCATGGAAACCGGGCTGTTGGGGGTGTTTGCCTCCCTCGACCTGTTCCTGTTCTACATTTTCTGGGAAGCCATGCTGATTCCCATGTATTTCATCATCGGCGTCTGGGGCGGCAGGAACCGGCTCTATGCCGCCATCAAATTTGTGCTGTTTACCATGCTGGGCAGCCTGTTGATGCTGGTTGCCATTCTGGCCCTCTATAACGAGGGGCAGGCGCAACTGGGGTATTACACGACCAACTACCTGGAACTGGTAACCCTGACACTTTCCCCGGCGACCCAGACCTGGATGTTCCTGGCCTTTGGGCTGGCCTTCGCCATTAAGGTGCCCCTGTTTCCCCTGCACACCTGGTTGCCCGACGCCCATGTGGAGGCACCCACCCCCGGATCGGTCATCTTGGCTGCTGTTCTGCTGAAGATGGGCGGCTTCGGTTTCTTGCGTTACTGCATCCCCATGTTTCCACTGGCGACGGCCCGCTTTACCCCCCTGCTGGTGAGCTTGGCCGTGGTAAGCATCATCTACGGCGCCATGATGGCCCTGGTCCAGACCGATATGAAGAAACTGGTGGCCTATTCCAGTGTGAGTCATCTGGGCTTTGTGGTGTTGGGCATTTTTGCCCTCAGCCTGCAGTCGGTGACGGGGGGCATCCTGCAGATGGTGAACCACGGCTTGTCCACGGGTGCCCTGTTCCTGCTGGTGGGCATGGTTTATGAGCGCACCCACACCCGCAAGATTTCCGACTATGGCGGCCTGGCTGCCATCATGCCGCGCTATGCGGTGGCATTTATCATTGTGACGCTGGCCAGTATCGGGCTGCCGGGGCTGAATGGCTTTGTAGGGGAGTTCCTGATTATTGTGGGCAGTTTCGGAAGCCAACCGGTTGGAGCGGTGGTGGCGGTCTTGGGCGTTATCCTTTCGGCGGTATACCTTCTCTGGATGGTGCACCGCGTTTTTTATGGGCCGCCGGGGGTTGTTCTTGGACGCGCCGCAGGGGAGAATGACTCAAGGCTCGTGGACCTGACGCGCCGGGAGTGGTCCGTGCTGCTGCCGCTTATGGCTGCGATTGTGATGCTGGGCATCTATCCCCGGCCATTTCTCGAGCGGATTGAGCCCTCGGTCAATTCGTTGGTGACCACTTACCACGAGGCCGTCGGCGCACCCAGGGCAGACATGAGCATACCGACGGCGCCTGGGCCGCCAGTACCAAAGGAGTAGGGATGAGTAAGCGACAGCAGGCTATGAATCGTTGGGTGAGCCGAACAGGTGCCGTAGTGCTGATGACCCTGACGCCGGCACTGGCGTTTGCTTCCAGCGGCGCAGAGACAGGGGCTGAAGACCTGGGCCACATCCTGCCATTGTGGAGCATGATCCCCTTCGTGGGAATCCTGCTGTCCATCGCGATTTTTCCGCTACTTTTTCCCGTCCTTTGGCACCACCATTTCGGCAAAATATCCGCCGCCTGGGCGGCCATCTTTTCGCTACCGTTTCTCCTGGTCTACCGGGGCGCCGCCTACCACGAGATCAGCCACATCATCCTCATTGACTACATTCCCTTCATTATCGTGCTGGCGGGGCTCTTTACCGTGGGCGGAGGCATCGTCCTGCGTGGCAGTTTGGTGGGCACGCCGGCCGTCAACACACTTTTGCTGCTGGTAGGCACACTGCTGGCGAGCTGGGTCGGCACTACCGGCGCGGCCATGCTCCTGATTCGCCCCATCATTCGGGCCAACGCCTGGCGCAAGCACAAGCAGCACATCATTGTCTTTTTCATTTTCCTGGTGGCCAACATTGGCGGTTCTCTCACGCCGCTGGGCGACCCGCCGCTCCTGCTGGGTTTTATCCATGGCGTGCCCTTTTTCTGGACCATGGGGCTCATCGCGCACATGAGTTTCGTGGCGGCGATCCTGCTGGTCGTGTTTTACCTGCTGGACGGATACTTCTTCAGGCGTGAGGCCGCGCCCCCTGCTCCGGCAGCGGACCGGGAACCCATTCGGCTGGATGGCGGGCACAATTTTGTCTACCTGGCCGGCATTTTGGGCCTGGTGTTCATGAGCGGAACGCTCGATCTGGCAGAAGTATCAATCCTGGGTGTGCATGTTCCCCTGCAGGATATCTATCGGAACCTGGGGATCCTCATGCTCCTGGGGCTCTCATGGAGAACTACCAGCCGGGCGCTGCGGCACGCCAACGGCTTCACCTGGGCGCCGATTCTGGAGGTGGCCTATCTATTTGCCGGGATATTCATCACCATAGTTCCTGCCCTGGCGATCCTGAGGGCCGGATCGGAGGGGGCCCTGGCCGGCCTCATCAACAACGTCGAAACGTCGCGGCAATATTTCTGGGTAACGGGCATCCTCAGCAGTTTTCTGGACAATGCCCCCACCTACCTTACGTTCTTCAACACGGCCCTTGGAAAACTTCACCTGACCGAAGGCGAAGTAAGCCTGTTCCTGGCGGGAGGTGCAGCCGAGGGCGACCTGCTGATGCGCCTGCAGAACTTTGAGGCACTACTGGTGGCCATCTCTATCGGGGCCGTATTCATGGGGGCCAATACTTACATCGGCAATGCACCCAACTTCATGGTGCGCGCCATCGCCGAGGAGAACGATATATCCATGCCCAGTTTCTTCGGCTACATGGCCTGGTCGCTGATTATCCTGATTCCAATATTCGTCCTGGTCACATTCGTATTTCTAGGAGACGTACCGTGATTGCCCACATTCTATGCGCAACAAATTTGAGTCCCCATGCCGATGAGGCCCTACGTATCGCCGTTCACATGGCGGCCAAATACAACGCCAAGTTGACCATGCTGAATGTTCATGAGGAGTTCATGGACAAAGACGAAATGGTCATGCTGCGGGTCAGCGTGGAACAGATGCAGGAGCATTTCCGGGAGATCGCTATCCGCTGCAGGGAGCAAATGAAGAAGTTGGTCACCGCGGTCGGCGTGGACGACCTGCAGGTTGAGTATCTGTTGCGTGAGGGTAGCGCCGCGAAGGAGATTCTCGAAATTGCCGCGGAATTGGGGGCCAAACTGCCTGCGCACAACACGGTGATCATTGTTTTGGGCATTCACGCCAAGGAAGGCCTGGTGGGCCATCTGCTGGGCTCCGTGGCCGATCATGTGGTGCGCTATGCGACCTGCCCGGTGTTGGTCATCCCCTATGAGGTCGACTAATCCCACATGACCTGGGCCGACCTATCCAGCACCTTCCCCGAGCTTGCGCTGGTGGTTACTGCACTGGCCCTCCTGCTGCTGGAAGTGCTGAATTCACCACCCAGAAGCCGCATGGTGTGGGTCGCCTTGGCAGGGTTGGGCGTCGCGCTTGCCCTGGAGCTGACGCTCCCTGCGGAGGGAACGTTTTACCAAGGCATGATCGCTGTGGACCGCTTCACCCGCTACTTTGATGTGCTGTTCCTGGTCATCACGGCCGCCACTATGCTCATAGCGATTCCCTACCTGCGGGCGACCCTGGAGGAGCGGGGGGAATACTTCGCCCTGCTGCTGTTAGCCACTGTGGGCATGATGTTCATGGTCAAGGCCCACGACCTGACCATCGTCTTTTTGGGGTTGGAGCTGCTTTCGATATCGCTCTATGTGCTGGTAGCTTTTTACCGCCATCGCGTGCGCTCCAATGAGGCGGGCATCAAGTACCTGCTGTTGGGTGCCTTCTCCAGCGGGTTCTTCCTGATGGGAATTGCGTTGCTCTACGGCAGCACCGCAGCAACCAATTATGATGCCATTCGCCAGTCCATTGTCTCGGGAACTCAGCTCTCCCCGATGCTGACCCTGGCGGGCTTCGGGCTGCTCCTGGTGGGCTTTGCCTTCAAAGTTGCCCTGGTCCCCTTCCATATGTATGCCCCGGACGTGTACGAGGGCGCCCCCACCTCCATCACGGCATTTCTCACGACGGGTCCCAAGGTGGCGGGGTTCGCTGCCTTACTGAAAGTGATCGTGGTATCTTTCGCTGTGACGACCCAACACTGGTCGGGAATTATCGCGATATTGGCGGCGCTCACCATGACGGTGGGTAACCTGACGGCGCTGATGCAGGATAATCTGAAGCGCATGCTGGCCTTCTCCAGCGTGGCCCATGCCGGCTATCTGGCGGTGGCCATATTGGTGGGGACCTACGACGCCGCCTTCGCCCTGGCATATTATCTGGCCATTTATGCCGTCACCACCCTGGGAGCGTTTGCCGTTGTGTCCCTTATCGAAGGCGACGAGGAAACCAACCTGAGTATTGACAGCTATCGTGGCCTGGGCAAGCGCAGTCCTTATGCGGCTGGGGTATTCGCCCTGACGATGGCCTCGCTGGCTGGGCTGCCCCCCACGGCAGGTTTTCTGGGCAAATATTTCGTTTTCAGTGCCGCCATGGATGAAGGCTACCTGTGGCTGGTCGTCGTCGCGGTCCTTAACAGCCTGGTTTCGGTGTACTACTACGTAAGACCGGTAGTGGCCATGTATATGCAATCACCGGTTGTAGACGAACCCATCGTTCTGCATCGCGCCATCGTGCCCGTGCTGCTGCTGGTCGTGGTGGTCGTTTTGGGCCTGGGCCTGCTGCCCATGCCTTTGGTGAAAAATGGCGTGGCCGCCGCCAACAGCCTGTTTTGAGCGCTCGCTCCAGGCGCCGGGGACTGTTAATTGTCTACACCGGTAACGGGAAAGGCAAGACCACGTCGGCCCTGGGCGTGGCCTTCCGGGCGCTGGGGTACGGCTGGAAAATCTGCATGGTCCAGTTCATCAAGGGCACGTGGAAGTATGGCGAGATGGCTAGCATCGCCGAGCTGGGTGACCGGTTCGAGCTCCACCGCATGGGAGCGGGTTTTTACAAAATTTTGGACGACGTTCAGCCTGAAGCGGTACACCGCGAAGCAGCGGCGGCGGCGGCGGCACTGACTGTTGAGAAACTACAGAGTGAAGCCTACGATTTGGTCATTGCTGACGAATTGACTGTTGCCCTTGGGACCGGACTCGTTGATGCGGAGACCGTGAATCGTATCGTCGCAGCGAGACCACAGCAGGTCCATTTGATTATCACGGGCCGGGGTGCTCCCGATTTTCTCATCGAGAGTGCCGATCTGGTTACGGAGATGCGGGAGGTCAAGCACCCCTTCCAGAAGGGCCTCAAGGCTCAGCCTGGAATCGATTACTAGCCTGGACAGATCACATTCGATTTGCATCCTGCCTGGGGCCGCAGCTCGATAACCCTGACGAATTGTCCCCCTGCCCCGTAGCGGTGACTGCGCTGGCATCGCCCCGTTAGCAACCTTAAATTGCCGTCTGCCCGCCGACGTCAGCATATTTGTGACGGACCCGACTGGGATAGTCAACCGGGCCCATTGCAAGGTCGATGCCATGGGAGCGGCGTGGCTGACAGCACAGCAGGATACGACAGGTACGGAGACGTAAATTGGCCCTAGCCTCACTCTATATTCCCGAAGAAACTACCGACATGGCGGCGGCCTGGGCGGCATTCGATGCGGCGGTTCAGTCCGCAGGCAGGGTGGTCCTTTCTACCCACGAGAATCCCGATGGTGATGGCCTGGGGTCTCAATTGGCCATGATGGAACACCTCATCTCCCTGGGGAAAGAGTGCCGCATCCTCAACAGCACTGCCGCACCCAACAGCTTGCGCTTTCTGGATCCCAACGGCTGGCTGGAGGTTTACGACCGTGATCGAGACCGTGCCTGGCTGGCGGATTGCAACCTGGGGATCGTTTTTGATCTGGGGGATTTTCGCCGTCTTCGCACCATAGGGGAGGATTTGCGAGCCCACAAGACTATCCTGGCATCCATCGACCACCACCCGCAGACAGGGTTCGATTCCGGCAATAGCGAACCCCTGTATGCACACGTGATACTTGACTACTCGGCCCCTTCAACGGGGACGCTCGTCTGGCTGTATTTTAATGACTATCGCTCGGAGCCACTGACGCTGAGGATGGCAGACGCCCTCTATACGGCCCTGGTGACGGACACGGGGTCCTTCCGTTATGACAACACCGACGAGCGGGCGCACTTGATGGCCATTGACCTCATCAATCTGGGTGTCAAACCGTACAGTGTTCACCGCCAGGTTTATGAGGAACGGGAGCGCTCGCAGATCAAGCTTTTGGGGCTTGTCACCGAGCGGCTGCAGTATTCCCCGGATGGGCGCATCGGCTGGTGTGCGCTGACCCGGGCTATGTTCCGCAAGGCGGGCGCCAGCAGGGAAGACGTGGATGGGATGGTCGAATTTATTCGCGGCATCAAGGGAGTGCAGGTGGCCGTACTGCTTACCGAGCTGGACGCTCACCGGACCAAGGTCAGTCTTCGCAGCAAGGGCGACGTGAGCATCAATGATGTTGCCCAGAGCATAGGCGGTGGCGGCCACGCCTTTGCCTCCGGGGCCATGGTGGCCAAGCCGTGGCGCCAGGTGATCGATGACCTGCTGCCGCTATTGCAGGATAAGGTCAAGGATTTGGGCACCACCGGAACCGAGGAACGCAGTGGGAGTTAAGCCTGATACGTGGATTGAGATGATGGCACGCGAACACGACATGATCAAGCCCTTCCAGTCCAGCCAGGTCGCTGAGGGGACCGTTTCCTATGGCGTCTCATCCTACGGCTATGACCTTCGTGTGGCGGACGAGTACAAGATATTTACCAATGTCAATAACAGCATCATAGATCCCAAGCATGTTGACCCCGGCTCATTCATAGATTTCAAGGGTGCTGAGTGCATTATCCCGCCCAACAGCTTTGCCCTGGCCCGCAGCGTGGAATACTTTCGTATTCCTCGTGAGGTCATTACGCTCTGCGTGGGCAAGTCCACCTACGCGCGCTGCGGCATCATCGTGAATGTCACCCCCTTTGAGCCGGAGTGGGAGGGTCATGTGACCCTGGAGATATCCAATACCACCCCCTTGCCCGCCAAGATTTATTCCTTCGAAGGTATTTGTCAGGTGCTCTTTTTCGAAGGCAGCGATGTGTGCCGGGTTTCATACCGGGATAAGAACGGCAAATACCAGAAGCAGATGGATATCACCCCGGCAAGAGTTTGAAAACGGTCAGGGACAGCTAATGGAAATTGTTGTTGCCAAGGATGCCGGCTACTGCTTCGGGGTCCGGGACGCGGTAAACCTGGCCTACGATGCGGGGGCGCAGCACGGCGAGGTCTACATGTTGGGCGATATTGTCCATAACGAGCAGGTCGTGCAGGACCTGGCAGCGGCCGGGGCGCAGGTGGTGGAATCCCTCGACGAGGTCCCCGATAATGCGCCGGTGCTGTTCCGAGCCCACGGCACTTCGGTGGAGGTGTGGGAACAGGTAAAGTCCAAAAAGATTAAGATTATTGATGCCACCTGCCCGCTGGTGCGGGAAATTCATGAGGAGGTTCGACGCATATCTGCGGACGGCCGGCAGGTGATCATCATCGGGGATCATGGACACGATGAAGTCCTTGGCATTGCCAGTCAGGTTTCCAACCCCATCGTGGTTGCAACACCTGAAGAAGCCCAATCCTTGCGCAAGATGAAACGGGCCGCCGTCGTGAGCCAGTCTACGCAAATGATTGAAAACGTCCAGGCCATCATGAACGTTCTCATGGGCAAGGTTTTCGATCTCCACTTTGTGAACACCATCTGTTTTCCCACCAAACGCAACCATGAGCAGATCAAGCACCTGGCGGGAGAATCGGACGTGATGATTATCATTGGGTCTTTCACCTCCGCGAATTCCAAACGGCTCACGCAGCTGTCGCTGGAGCGCAATCCCCGTACTTACCAAGTGACCTGTGGTGCGGATATCAAGGACGAGTGGTTTGGTGATGCCGACAGGGTAGGTATTTCAGCGGGTGCGTCTACGCCCGATTACCTCATCGAAGAGGTGCGGTCCAGGATCGCAACCCTGGGCGCCAAAGCCGTCCCTCAAGCCCCGTAGGTCCTGGCATGGGAGGAGTTCCCGGCGCGTCTCGGTCAATGGGCTGCGGTTGGCCCCACTATGGGCGGCAGTGCGAGAGACAAAGTTTTGCTACTCAGGTTTGGGCGCCGATTGTAGATTGGCCTGCTGCAGACAAATTTGACTCAGAAATAACGGAATGACAGTAATGGAACAGGGACAATTCGAAGTCAAGGTCGGCTTGGCCGAAATGCTCAAGGGCGGCGTCATCATGGACGTGACCACGGCCGATCAAGCCAAAATCGCCGAGGACGCGGGTGCTGTAGCCGTCATGGCCTTGGAGCGCATCCCCGCTGATATCCGTGCAGACGGAGGCATCGCCCGGATGTCCAATCCACAAGTGGTGCGCTCCATTCAGGAGGTGGTGTCAATACCTGTCATGGCGAAATGCCGCATTGGGCATTTTGCCGAGGCGCAAATTCTGGCGGCGCTGGAGGTAGATTTCATCGATGAAAGCGAAGTCCTCACCCCCGCGGACGAGGAGAATCATATTTATAAGCACGATTTCAAGGTGCCCTTCGTGTGTGGCGCCCGGAATCTGGGTGAGGCCTTGCGCCGCATCGGTGAGGGCGCCGCATTGATCCGCACCAAAGGTGAAGCCGGCTCCGGCAACATTGTTGAGGCGGTGCGCCATATGCGTTCGATTCAGTCGGGGATTGGCCGGCTTTCGGTCCTGGATCAGGCCGAGCGGATGGCCACGGCCAAAGAGTTGGGTGCGCCCCTCGCCCTGGTGGAACAGGTAGCGAAGATCGGCAAATTGCCGGTGCCTAATTTCAGCGCCGGGGGCATTGCCACCCCCGCTGACGCGGCCCTCATGATGCAGCTGGGCGCGGAGTCCCTCTTTGTTGGTTCGGGCATCTTCAAATCGGAGGACCCGGCTGCCAGGGCGCAGGCCATTGTGGATGCAGCCACCTATTACCATGACCCCGAGAAGCTGGCTGCCGTCTCCGCCGATTTGAAGGCGGCTATGCGTGGCCTGGACATGTCGGAGATTCCCCCGGCCGAGCGTCTGCAGGAGCGCGGTTGGTAGGCACCGTAGGCGTGCTGGCCTTGCAGGGAGACTTCGCGCGCCATCAGGCGGTGCTGGCCGAGCTGGGCTGCGATAGTCGCATGGTTCGTTACCCCGCAGAGCTGCAGGGACTGGCTGCACTGATCATACCCGGCGGCGAGTCCACTACCATCAGCAAGCAGCTGGACCGCGCTGACCTCCGGCCGGCCGTAGCAGCTTTTGGTCGGGAGCGCCCCATTATGGGTACCTGTGCCGGGCTCATCCTTATGGCCAGAGACCCCTCCGATGATCGGGTGCACAGCTTGAACCTTTTGGACGTGGTGGTCGCGCGCAACGGCTGGGGGCGGCAGGTGCACTCATTCACCGCACCGATTGCCGTGCAATTGAACGGTAAAGTGGACACTGTGCCGGCCATCTTTATTCGGGCTCCACGAATTCGGGAAGTGGGCCCGGAAGTGGAAATCCTGGCCCGTATCGGCGACGAACCAGTACTGGTGAGGCAGAAGCCGCATGTGGGCATGTCCTTCCACCCGGAGCTCAGCGAGGATCTGCACATCCATGAGTTTTTCCTGAAAGCGGTCGCGGCGTGACGGAACAGTACCCCCTGCTCAGCACTGTCGAGGGGCCGGCCGACCTCAAGAATATTGCCCGGGACCGCCTGCCGCAGTTGGCGGCGGAAGTGGCTGACCTCATCAAGACGGTGGTGGAGGAGGTCGGGGGCCATTACAGCTCACCCCTGGGCGTGGTGGATTTGACGATCGCTCTGCATAGGGTCTTCGATTCGCCGCGCGATGCACTGATCTGGGACGTGGGCCACCAGGCCTATGCCCACAAGATCCTTACCGGGCGGCGGGATCAGTTCCACACGCTGCGCGGCAGGGACGGCATCAGCGGTTTCCTGCGCAGGTCGGAAAGCGAACACGACGCCTTCGGCGCGGGCCATGCCAGCACGGCCATTTCGGCGGGCCTGGGCATGGCCGAGGCGCGCGATCTAAAAGGGGAATCGCACCATGTGGTCGTCGTGGTGGGAGATGGAGCGCTCACGGGGGGGCTGGCCTACGAGGGATTGAACAATTTGGGCTTCAAGCGGATGAACCTCACGGTGGTGCTGAATGACAATCGGATGTCCATATCACCCTCCGTTGGCGGCCTGTCGGCTTACCTCACCCGCAGCGTATCCAATCCCCTCTACAACCGCGTCCGCGATGACCTCTGGAAAGCCACGGGCCTGCTGCCCTTGGGGGCCAAGGCCGTGCGCACATTCTTTCACCGGCTGGAGGAGGGTCTGAAGGGCTTCATTACTCCCGGCTTGATTTTCGACGAACTGGGCCTGCGCTATTTTGGTCCCATCGATGGCCATGACTACGATTCCATGATTTCGGTGTTCAACCACGTGAAAGATCTGCCCTATCCCACCCTGGTTCACGTTCAGACGACCAAAGGTCACGGATCCAAGGAGGCTGAGGATGATTCTCAGCAGTACTACAGTCTATCGGGGCGCAGAAATCAGAAATCCAATGGCAAGTTGGCCCCCGACTTCAGCAAAGTCTTCGGCAAATCAATTGTGGAGCTTGGCGCCCAGGACGAGCGTATCTGCTGCGTGACCGCGGCCATGGTAGTGGGTACCGGGCTGACACCATTCGCCAGGGAATATCCGAAGCGCTACTTTGATGTGGGTATCGCGGAGGAGCACGCGGTCACTTTTGCAGGCGGTCTCGCCGCCAAGGGCCTGCGGCCGGTGGTTGCTATTTATTCCACTTTTCTCCAGCGCGCCTATGACCAGATCATCCACGACATCGCCTTGCAGAATCTGCCGGTGATATTTTGCCTGGATCGGGCCGGCCTGGTGGGCCCAGATGGTCCCACCCATCACGGTGTGTTCGACCTTGCATTCCTCAGGATGATTCCCGGCATGATTGTCTGCGCACCCAAGAACGGCGACGAACTGCGAAATTTGCTTTTCAGCGCCGTCACCTACGATACACCGGTTGCCATCCGCTATCCGAAAGCGGGCAGCATCAGCTTCAATCCTGACGGGAAACCGACAATTATCCAGCCAGGGTCATGGGAATTTTTGCGGGGGGGTGACGATCTAACCATTCTCGCCGTGGGGAGCATGGTGGGCGTAGCCCGGCAGGCCGCCGAACAACTGGGCGAGGGACACGATCTGGAGGTCGGCGTGGTTAATGCACGTTTTGTCAAACCCCTGGACGAAGCTCTGCTCACAGAACTGGCCGGGGCCGGTGCCCCCATCGTTACCCTGGAGGAAGGGGTGTTGGCCGGAGGATTCGGCTCGGGGGTCCAGGAGTTCCTCAACCGGCATGAGGCCCGCAACACAGTCCTGTCTCTGGGGATTGGAGATGCGTTTGTGGAGGCTGCAACACGGCAGGAGCTGTTGGATGTCTTGGGGCTGAACCCCGCGCGGGTCGCAGAACGGATTCTCCATACCATGTCCCTGACCACCAGCCAAAGCTAGCTATCAAGACTCCCACGCGCTTGCCATCCATTTGCGACCTGCAGGAGGGAGGATGAAATCACCCACCAACAGCCGCCCGACAAGTAATCCCGTTTCCGCCCGGAAAAGGTGGGAGGCTGAGGTTGAACATTCCTCCGTGCGGGAATACAGTTTCGATACGGTTTCGGGGCAGCCGCAGGACCCCCTATACCTGCCGCCGGAGGTAGATGCGGCCTACCTGGAGCAGTGGGGTTTTCCGGGTCAGTATCCCTTCACCAGGGGCGCCCATGCCAACATGTACCGTGGCAAGCTGTGGACCATGCGGCAGTTTGCCGGCTTCGGCACCCCGGAAGAGACCAATGCCCGCTACAAGTTCCTGCTTGACCACGGCCAGACAGGCCTTTCAGTGGCCTATGACATGCCCACGCTCATGGGCTACGACGTGGATGACGATATTTCCCTGGGTGAAGTAGGCCGTTGCGGGGTGAACGTCAGCTCCCTGGAGGACATGGAGACCCTGTTTGACGGTATTGATTTGGGGACTACCAGCGTCTCGCAGACCATCAATGGACCGGCTTTTATCCTGTTGGCCTTCTATATTGCCGCCGCTGAAAAGCAGGGCGTGCCCAGGAAAAACCTCGCCGGGACCCTGCAGGCCGACATCTTGAAGGAATACATTGCCCAGAAGGAATGGATCTTCCCGCCTGCCGAGTCCATGCGCATTGTCACCGACATGATCGAATTCTGCACCCGGGAGATGCCCCGCTACAACTCTATCTCAGTAAGTGGCTACCATATTCGCGAGGCGGGCAGTACGGCGGTGCAGGAGCTGGCCTTTACGCTGGCGAACGGGTTTGCCTATGTGGAGCACGGCGTGGCGCGGGGCATGGATGTGGATACGTTTGCGCCCCGCATATCCTTTTTCTTTAATTCGCACCTGGATTTCTTTGAGGAAATTGCCAAGTACCGTGCTGCCCGGCGAATCTGGGCCAAGCGGATGCGCAACAAATATGGCGCCCAGGACCCGCGCTCCTGGCGGCTGCGATTTCATACCCAGACAGCCGGGGTAAGCCTCACAGAACAGCAACCGGAGAATAACATCTCCCGCACGGCCTTCCAGGCGCTGGCTGCGGTCTTGGGCGGCACCAACTCCCTGCACACCAATGCCATGGATGAGACCATTGCCCTGCCTACGGAAAAAGCCGCCCGTATTGCCCTCCGCACTCAGCAGCTCATCGCCTATGAGACCGGTGTCGCCAACGTCATTGATCCCCTGGCGGGATCGTGGTTTCTGGAAGACCTTACCAACCGGATGGAAGCGCAGGCCGAAGACTATTTCCAGAAAATAGAGGATCTCGGCGGCGTGATTCCGGCCATCGAGGAGGGCTTTTTCCAACGGGAGATAGCTCAGGCGGCGTATGACTACCAACGGGCCGTTGATGCCCGGCAGCGCTACATCGTGGGTGTCAACGCCTTCGTCCAGGAAAATGAGGAGCTGGAGATTCCGATTCTGCGGATTGATGACGATGCTGAGCGGGCCCAACAACAGAAGGTCTCGGCACTGCGTAGCCGCCGGGATGCCGACGCCGTTCAAGCGTCCTTGAATCGCGTTGTGGCGGCCAGCAACTCAACTGAGAATATCATGTATCCGGTCATTGAAGCCGCCCGGGCTGAAGCAACCCTCGGCGAGATCGTAAGCGCCATGAAGTCCGAGCTGGGCACCTGGGCGGAGACCGCGGCCTACTAGTTCTTTCCGCCCGTTCATGCCATCCTACGCTGACCTGTTTACCCATGAGCAGAGCTTCACCATCGGGGTGGAGGAGGAGTACATGCTGTGCCACCCGGAGACCGGCGATCTTGTGCCCCGGGCCGATGCCATTATGGAACTTCTCGAGGAGTCGGAGCGGGAACGCTTCAGCTATGAGTTAATCATGTCCGAGATCGAGATCAACACCCCCATCTGCGAGTCCGTGGCGGCGGCCATGCATCAAATCGGCTATTTCCGGCGCAGGGTGCGCGAGCTGGGGGAAGAGTTGAACTTCCGGGTGGGTATCAGCGGCACGCACCCCACAGCTCTAGGGGACGAGCAGCAGTTCGTTGGCAGCCCCAACTATCAGTGGGTCGCTGAGCAGCTGCACTACTATGCGCTGAGAAATATCACCTTTGCCAATCATGTACACGTGGCCCTACCCGATGCCGAGACTGCGATAGCGGTGACCAACGCGGCCCGGCGCTGGCTGGCCCCCCTGCTGGCCCTGTCCACCAACTCACCCTATTTCCGGGCCCACGACACGGGCATGCTCTCATCGCGCACATTCCAGTTCGGCTCCTTCCCGCGCACCAATATTCCCGACACCTTCCGCGATTTTCAGCACTTCCAGCATGTGTTACAGACCTACCTGGCCCTGGATTCCATCAAAATGCCGCGGCAGATATGGTGGAAGATTCGGCCGCATGCTGTCTTTGGGACGGTGGAGTTTCGGGTTGCCGATATGCAGCGCTCCCTGCGGCGCACGGAAATGCTGGTGGCCCTGTGCCAGGCGATTTGCCATCGCGCCGCGCACGAGTTTGCCGAGGGCACACTCCACCAGCAGTTCGAACTGGAGTTTCTCAACGACGCCCTTTGGAAGGCCACCCGCTTTGGATTCGAAGCCCGGGTTATTGACCCCGCCGATGAGCAAATTCTAAGCCTGGGGGAGCTGGCCGAGAAAATGGTGAACTACGTGCGGCCATCGCTCCAGGCCCTGGGTACGGAGGATGCCGCGACCACGGTGGAAGAGGTGCTGAAGCAGGGCAGCGAAGCCCAGGAGCAACGGGCCGTTTACGGACGGGCCGGCTTCGCGGGGTTGAAGCAACTGCTCATGGACGAGGTTGAGTTCGGCGCCGCAGCGTAGGCCCCCTTCACTGAATCTTTAAAATCCCTTCATCGGGACTTATCCGGTCACTGTCGGGACTCCTGTGTAAATTACCATTCGCGTACGTACGGCTGCGAATCGCCGCGAGAGGCGGCGATCGGAGCCCGGCAAGCTAAGTCAGGAGCAAGTCAATGAGGAGTCAACGGAGAAAGTTTACCCTATTCATCCTGTCCGCTACCCTGCTTGTCTTTGGCTGGATCACCATTGGAACGGGCGCCGAGGAAGTCCCTTATGTCAGTATCAGCGAGCTGCGGGCCTTTGAAGGGGCTGAGGACCAGCATCGCTTCCGAATGGGCGGGCTGGTGGCTCCAGGCTCCATCACCTACTCTCCCGACCGGCTGAGCGTGGACTTCCAGATGGCACAGGGTGAGAACCTGCTGCCGGTCCGTTTCACCGGACTCACGCCGGACCTGTTCAAGGACAATGCAGAAGTCATTATCGAAGGGCACTATGCGGACGGGGTGCTCCACGCCGAGAACCTGATGACCAAGTGTGCCTCGCGTTATGAGGTTGATCTAACGGAGTTGGACAGTCCCGCCAAGTCGGCCTACTAGGCGCCTATGGCTCTGTTAGGCTCCACCAGCCTCCAACTGGCGTTGGTTGGCACCGTTATCTCGCTGTTGCTAAACGCCGTCTACCTGCGAAATCGTGACCTGAGGTTTTTCGTGGGCGCCCAGCGCGGCCTCGTTGTGGCGGCCAGTCTGGTGCTGCTTGCCACCCTCGCTCTGCTCCAGCAGTTGTTGGTGAGTAATTTCGCTCTGGAATATGTGGCCCGCTACAGCAGCGCCGCTACGCCCACCATGTACAAGTTTGCCGGGCTGTGGGCCGGTATGGAGGGGTCCCTGCTGTTCTGGCTGGCGATCTTGAGTATGTATGTGGTGCTGGTGAGTATTCTCCACCGCAAGCGCAACCGGCCCCTTATGCCTGTGGTGAACATGGTCCTGGCAACCGTGCTCCTCTTTTTCCTGATCATGACCGTCTTCTTCGAGAACCCCTTCATGCCATTGACCCCCCTGGCCCAATCCCGGGTGACGAGCGGCATGGGCCTAAATCCTTTGTTGCAGCACCCGGCCATGCTCATCCACCCGCCCATTCTGTATCTAGGCTACGTCGGCTTTGTGGTGCCCTTCGCATTCGCCATCGCCGCGCTGGTAACCCGGCGGCTGGATGCCACCTGGATAAAATCCACCCGGCGGTGGACCCTTGTGCCGTGGCTTTTTTTGGGCACCGGCGTCATCCTTGGTGGGCGCTGGGCCTATGTAGAACTGGGCTGGGGCGGCTATTGGGCGTGGGACCCGGTGGAGAACGCCTCTTTCTTGCCCTGGCTCACAGGGACGGCCTACCTCCATTCGGTGATCATCCAGGAGAAGAAAAACATGCTGCGGATGTGGAATGTAGTTCTGATCATGATCACCTTCATTCTGACCATCTTTGGTACCTACCTTACACGCAGCGGTATCCTGTCGTCCGTCCACGCATTCGCGGCTACCGATCTGGGGATATGGTTCCTAGGCTTCGTGATCTTCATCATTGTGGGCTGTGTCACGCTTATCCTGCTGCGGAGGGATACTTTGGCATCGCAGAATCACCTGGAGTCGTTCAGCAGTCGCGAGAGCGGGTTCCTGTTCAACAATATGCTGTTCCTGGCCTTGGCCCTGGCGGTACTTTGGGGGACCATGTTTCCCATCCTGTCCGAGGCCGTGCGGGGGATCAAGATCACGGTGGGCTCGCCCTACTTTAACCGCATCATGCCCCCCATTGGTCTGCTGCTGCTGTTGATGTTGGGCATTGGTCCCCTGTTGGCCTGGCGCCGGACCTCCAGCGGCACCCTGAGGCGCAATTTTATCCTGCCAGTGTCGGCGGGCGTCATAACCTGGGCCATCGCCATTCTCATGGGGATCCAGCGCATCTATCCGCTACTGACGATGGGCCTGGTGGCGTTTGTAGCCACAGGGATCATAACGGAAGTGGTTCGTGGCATACGGGCACGCCGGCGTAGCCACGGCGAATCGGCGGTGACGGCATTCAGGAAAATGGTGGACAAAAACCGCAGCCGCTACGGGGGCTATATCGTTCACCTGGGCATGCTGTTCATGTTTGTGGGTTTTGCCGGCAAGGCTTTCTCGGTGGAAAAAGACGTGACCCTGGGGCCGGGTGAAAGTACCTACCTGAAGGGCTACGCCTTTACACTTGAGAATCATACTTTTGTGGAGCGACCCAACCATCGGGCCGTGATCGTGGATCTGGTCGTGACACGCGACGAGGTGCCGGTTACAGTTCTGCGGCCTGAGAAGCGGGCCTACACAGATCAGAATGATCAGCCCAATTCGGAAGTGGCGATCTACTCCCGGCCCCTGGAGGACCTTTATGCACTGGTGGGCGGGGTTGACCCCGAGACCGGCGCCGCCACTCTCAAAATCATGATCAACCCGCTCGTGCAGATGGTTTGGTTGGGCGGTATCATCATGATTATCGGCACATTGGTAGCGATCATGCCCAGCCGGACGGAGCGCCAAATGAAGGAGAAATTGGCATGAATAGACTTAGCACAATATTGCTTCTGGCGGTTTTGGCCGGGTCGGCATGGGGACAGGACGCCCCTGGTAAGGGTGGTGAAGGGAAGCAGCCGCTGCAGCGGAGCCTGGAGTATGAGATCATGGCGCCCTGTTGCTATGGCGGGCCGGTAGGTGACCACGATTCCCAGGCGGCCATACAAGTGAAGGCCCAGATCAGCCAACTGCTTGGAGAGGGCAAGACCAGGGAAGAAATCCTGGACATGTACGTGGCCATCTACGGCGAACAAATCCTCGCCCGGCCAAGGGCGAGGGGTTTTAATCTGCTGGCTTATATCATGCCGCCGACTTTCCTGCTGGTAGGGGGACTGCTGCTGGTCCTTTTTATCAATCAGGTCAAATCACCAGCCGTCCAAACGGCCCCGGCCACGCACAAATCGTACAGCGATGATTTCTTCAAACGCATTGAGAAGGAAATGCAGGACCTGGATATCTAAGATGGAAGCGGTGCTGGCTCCACTACTGCTATTGATGGTTTTTGCCGGAGGAACATACTATATGCTGGTTCCATTTCTCGCAGCTAGGGTGATCGCCACAGGTGACGATGCGGCCACCAAAGTGACCTCATTGGAACTGCGTAAAGTCAACTTGTATGAGCAGTTACGTGAGGCAGAATTCGAACGGGAGATGGGCTTGATCAATGACGAGGACTTTGATCGTACCCGGGCGGATTTGCTGGCTGAGACGGCTCAGGTCATCGGGGAGTTGGATCATTCGGCTCCAGGCCAAGCAGTGGTCTCTCCTCCGGCGGCCACTCCAGCGTCCGACCTCGCCTGCCCATCCTGCGCCGAGCCCCTTGAGCCCGGAGCCGGCTTCTGCTCAAGCTGTGGCACGGAAGTGGGGGCGGACTGCCCCAGCTGCGGAGGCGTGGTTGCGCCCGGAGACCGTTTTTGCGTGCGCTGCGGGCGGGGTCTGCTCAGCTAGCACCGATTGCCGTGGCCGCCCTCCTCACCGCGGAGCGCCTGAGCAAGTCGTTCCACCTGCGGCCCGTTCTCAAGAATCTATCGTTGACTCTGGAGACCGGGGAGGTGGTCCTGCTATTTGGCCGCAACGGCAGCGGGAAGACCACCCTGCTCAGTATTCTTGCCGGCATCATGCGCCCTGGCGCGGGCACCGCCAGCCTGAACGGATTGCCCATGTTTACCACGGACAGCCGCTGGCGGCACGGCATCGCCTTTGTTGGTCATCGCCCGGGGCTCTACCCCAAATTCACCGCCCGTGAGAACCTGACGCTCTGCCTCCGTCTGCGGGGACAGCATTGGGACGAACCCGAATTCGTTGCCCGCATGGCTCACTTCGGTCTTGCCGGCCGTGAGAACGACCCCATTCAGGTCTATTCGGAGGGTATGCTCCAGCGGCTCGGGCTGGTGCGCCTGGCTTTGTCGCATTGGCAGGTTGCCCTTTTGGACGAGCCGTCCTCCAGCTTGGACGTGGATGGCCGAAATTCCCTCGCGGAGGCCATGCTGCGTTGGCGCGCTCAGGACCGGACCGTCCTCTTTACCAGCCATCATCTTGGGTGGGGTGCGGCCCGGGCAGACCGGGCGTTGCTGCTGGATGGCGGGGCTTTACAAGCAGACTTGCCCCAGCCCCACGAGGGCGACCTGGCGCAATACGTAAACGGTGGGACCCCATGATGTCGACCTGGACAATATTTGTCAAGGACTTGCGTCTTGAGCTGCGCACCTGGGAGAGTGTTGCCACCATGCTCGTCTTTGCGGCTGCAGTCATTCTCCTGTTTGCGTTTACGCTGGACGCGGCACCGACACGGTTCAGGAGCGTCATTCCCGGCCTGATGTGGATGACCTACTTATTCACAGCCGTGCTGGGGCTCCTGCGTTCATTTGGGCACGAGAAGGAGTTGGATGCTTACGCCCTGCTCCTTACGGCGCCCGTGGACCGCAGCGCCATTTACCTGGGCAAAATGGCAGCCTTTTTCCTGGTGCTGCTGGCGGTCCAGGTTATCAGCCTGCCGCTGTTCTGGCTGCTGTTGGGCGTGCCGGTGTTCGCGGCTCCTCTCGCTCTGGCCGCTATATTTGTGGTCACGGATCTGGCCCTGGCCGCTGTGGGCACTCTGGTGGCGGGTCTGAGCCTCAGGCTCCCGGCAGGCGATACCCTCCTGCCCATTCTCCTTTTCCCGCTGCTCACGCCCTTGCTCATCGCCGCCACTAAGGCTACGAGCGCCGCTCTGGACGGGCAGCCGCTGAAGGAATGGGATTTCTGGCTCATGTTTCTGCTCACCTACTTTGCCCTCTTCGTCTTAGTGGGCACCGTCATCTTTGATTATATTTCGGAACAATAGATGCATACCTTCCATTCCAAAGGACGTAATCAGGCATTGTTTGGGGTGGTCATTGCACTGGCCTTGGTTAATCTCTGGTCAATCTACCGCGCGCCCCTGGTGCCTGATCAGGAAATGGCTCAAAAAATCTTCTATTATCATGTGCCTCTGGCTTGGAACGCGTTCATGGCCTATACTTTCTCAGCTATAGCCGGCGTTGTCTATCTTAAGTCGAACCAGACGCGCTGGGACGCCTGGGCACTGGCTGGGGCCGAAGTGGGAACCCTGTTCGCGTTCCTCATACTGGTCACCGGCCCGATCTGGGCCACACCCATCTGGGGTCACCCATGGAGCTGGGAGCCGCGACTCACGACGACCCTGGTCCTGTTTCTCATTTTTGTGGGCTACTTTATGGTGCGCGAATTTGGCGGGCCCTATGAGCAGGCCTCCCGCTACGCCGCCGTCGTGGGGATATTGGGTGTGGTGGACATTCCTCTGATCATCACGG
The DNA here is from genome assembly GCA_022560655.1 of Candidatus Neomarinimicrobiota bacterium. NCBI lineage: Bacteria > Pseudomonadati > Fidelibacterota > Fidelibacterota bacterium. Next base: position 31,091 of record JADFSS010000001.1, on the reverse strand, counting down.
CTGTGAACTGGTGGGCACCCGAAGTGCAGAGCCACCCCCAGCTGGCCATGGCCAGCCAGCCGGCCGCCATTTTGAAGGTATTCGTGCTCTCCCTGGCAAGCTTTACACTCATTCTGGTCCATCTCATTCTTTACCGGCGCCACGTGGGGCAGCTGGAACTGCGGGCTCTTGCCCGGGCCGCGGGAGGAGCGTAGTGCCCAGATACTCCGGCTACTTGCTGGCGGTCATTATCAGTGTATGGGTGGTTATTCTGGGCTACTCCTTGCGCAGTTGGCTGAAGGAGCGCAAATTCATTCGGGATACCTAGCCCGAGCGGGGCAGGCTTAGGAGCAAGGGCGATTATGGCGCGCAAGATTGTTCATACGGTAGGCACAGGAACCATTGGGGAGCCTCTCATAGGTATTCTGGCTGACTACCGCGATCAACTTGGGATCGATGAGGTTACCTTCCACAAGAATACGCCCCTCACCAGTGACCGCTCCAAGGTCAGGGATCTGATCAAGCGGGGGGCGAGGCTGGCTGTAAACCCAGACGCGGTGGATGGCTTTAAGAGCATTGGCCTGGATCCCGACTTTACGGCGGAGGAGGCCATCGAGCGAGCCTCGGTGGTGATCGACTGCACCCCCAAGGGCATCGGTCACAAGAACAAGGTAGACTACTACGATCGCTTTAAGGGTAACACGCTGGGGTTTGTGGCCCAGGGAAGCGAATATGGCTTTGGCAAGATGTATGCCCGCGGCATCAATGACGAGACATTGATACACGGCGAGGACCAGTTTATCCAGGTGGTTTCGTGTAACACGCACAGTCTGGCAGCCCTGATCGATACCATCGCCCTGAAAGGTCGCCCGCCAAATAACCTCACCGAAGGGCGCTTCGTCATCGTGCGGCGCTCGAATGATCTGAGTCAGGACACTTCCTTTGTACCCTCTCCCCAAGTGGGCAGACACTCCAGTGAGCAATATGGTACCCATCACGCCCGTGACTGTGCCGAGCTGTTCGCCACTCGGAATATTGATCTGAACCTGTTCTCCTCCGCCCTCAAGGTGAACTCGCAGTACATGCATATTGTCCACTTTAACTTGACAGTGAATGAGCCCACGACCTTGCAGCAGGTCATCGACCGGTTGGACGCCAACGACCGTATTGCCCTCACCGAAAAGTCCACCGCCAACCAGGTGTTCTCCTTCGGGCGGGATCACGGACACTACGGCCGCATCTTGAACCACGCGGTGGTGGCGGTACCTACGCTGCAGGTGCGCAATGGCCGCGAGGTGATCGGCTACGCCTTCACATCGCAGGACGGCAACTCGCTGCTGAGCTCCATTTCCATCGCCACCTGGTTCCTTTACCCCCACTCTTTCGAGGAGAAAATTCAGAGCCTCAAAGAGTTGTTCTTTGACGAGGTTTGACGAGTGCGGATCAAAACCATCATGAATGGGCCGTTTCAGGAGAACTGCTACCTGATCTGGGAGGAGGGCGCCGACAGCGCAGTCATGATTGACCCCGGCGACGAGGCGTTGCGACTCCGGGGTGCCCTCGACGATGAGCATTTACGGTTGGGTGCCATACTGGTCACCCATGCCCACCTGGACCATGTAGGCGCCGTTAGCGAACTGCGTGCGTGGAGCCAGGCGGTGGTATGCTTCCCTGAGCAGGAAAAGGAGCTCCTGGATTGGTTACCCGAATCCTATCGGCTTTTCGGCCTGCCCGCAAAGGCCGCCCCCGAGGTGGACGTGTGGTTGCCCGCTGGCATCGCAGACCTGTCGGCAGTGCTATCGGCAGAGCAGCTGGGTGGACTGGAAATCGCCGTTCATCCCACGCCGGGGCACACCGCTGGGGGGGTGAGCTACCAGATTGGGGTCAACTGCTTTGTGGGGGATACCCTGTTTCGAGATTCGGTGGGCCGGACTGACCTGCCCGGCGGGAGCTGGTCCCGGCTGCAGGAGTCACTTCAGCGGCTCATGCAATTACCCGCTGACATCGTTGTCTACCCTGGCCACGGACCACCCACTACCATCGGGCGGGAGCGGGAGACCAACCTCTATCTTCAAGACCTCCAGCCAAGCAATGGGTCCCATGCCTGACAAGAGTCCCGGGTTCCTCGACGCACTGGAAGACCATGTGCTCATCAGCGATGGAGCCGTGGGGACCATGATGTATGAGAAAGGCATTTTCGTCAACCGCTGTTTCGATGAACTCAACTTGAGCGATGCAGCTCTGGTACAGAGTATTCACAAGGCGTACGTTGATGTGGGCGCTCAGGTGGTGGAGACCAACACCTTTGGAGCCAATTCCTTCAAGCTGGAAAAATTTGGGCTGGAGAAGCGCACGGCCGACATCAACCGCCTGGGGGTGGAACATGCCCGGGCTGCCGTCGCTGGTAAGCCGATCTATGTCTTGGGCTCGGTGGGTCCCCTCGGCCGGCCCATTGTGCAGAACCGGGGCATCACGCCCGAGCAGGCCCAGGGCGCGTTTCGAGCGCAAATTGCGGCGCTTGTGGAGGCCGGCGTCGATGGTATCATTATTGAAACGATTTCCCACCTGGGCGAAATGGCCATCGCCCTGGAAGCGGCCCGTGAAGTCAGCCGGCACATTCCCATTGTTGCCCAGTTCAGTTTCGGCGATGAGAATAGCATTCTGGGTGGCGCGTCCATGCAGGAAGCTGTGGATGTGCTGCACGAAAAAGGGGCTGACGTGATAGGCGCTAACTGTGCGGTGGGCCCTAAGACGCTCCTGGAGGTGGTGACGCGGCTCGTCGCACTGAGCGATCACCCCGTGTCGGTCATGCCCAACGCTGGGAGCCCGGAGTATGTGGATGGCCGGCTGTTTTATTTCGCCACGCCAGACTATTTTGCCAAGTTTGCCAAGCGCTTTGTGAACGCCGGCGCTCGTTTGGTGGGAGGGTGCTGCGGCACGACCCCTGACCATATCAAGTCCATGGCTGGGGCGGTTCGTGCACTGGGCAAGGGGCCCACCGTGGCCATCAGGGAAGTGGCCGTTGAACCGGACACTGCGCTCGACGAGTTGCCCCTTGAGGAGCGGTCACCCCTTGGTCGCAAGCTGGCCCAAGGCAAGTTCATTATCAGTGTGGAAATTGATCCTCCCAAGGGACTGAGACTGGCCGGTGCCATCAAAGGGGCCCAGCTGCTCAAAGATTCCGGGGTAGATGTTATTAACATCGGCGATGGTCCCCGGGCCACCGCCCGGGTCAACCCCCAGGCGCTGGGACTGATCCTGGAGCGCGAGGTTGGGATCGAGACGATCCTGCATACGTCGTGTCGCGACCGCAATCTGCTGGGCCTGCAATCCGATATGCTGGGTGCCTACACCAACGGCTTCCGCAACATTTTGGCCATCACCGGTGATCCGCCCATGGTGGGGGACTATCCCTCGGCCACGGGCGTGTTTGACGTGGACGCAATCGGCCTGGTGACGCTGCTGAAGAATCTGAATAGGGGTCTGGATATGGGTGGCCGCTCCATGCAAGGACAAGCCAGCTTCACCATCGGCGTGGGCGCCAACCCGGCGGCACAAAATCCCGACCGCGAAATGGATCGCTTGGTGCGCAAGATTGAGCAGGGCGCAGAGTACATCATGACCCAACCGATTTACGACCAGGAACTCCTGCACCGGTTTCTGCTTGAGGTAGCAGACCTCAAGCGGCCCGTGCTGGTAGGCATCCTGCCGCTGGCCTCCTTCCGCAATGCCGAGTTCCTGCATAACGAAGTGCCCGGTATGACCGTCCCGGAAAACATCAGGGACCGGATGCTCAAAGCGGGGGATAGCGGCGCCTCGGAGGGGATCGCCATTGCCCAGGAGATGTTGCTGATTGTGAGAAAGCACGCCCAGGGCGTTTACGTCATGCCGCCCTTTAACCGCTACAAGGCGGCGCTGAATGTGCTGGGGGTCATTCTGGGCGCCGCAGATGGCGAGGCTCCTGTGGCTATGGAGGTAGCGGAAAATGCTGCAGTGCGCAAACCAGCCCGTGCTGCCGCCAGGAAATCCTGATGGTGGCTCGACCGATCCGCGGGGGGCGTCAATTGTTAGCCACCTATCACCCCGATCTCCTCGAGCCGGCGTTCCGCAGCTGGGACATCCCTCTGGACGGCGGTCGCTTCCTGGTGGCATTCTCCGGTGGACTCGACTCCACCGTGCTGGCAGGCAGTATGTCGCTGCTGGCGCAGAGCCATGGTCTTGCGCTGGCGTTGGGTCACGTCAATCACCGCCTGCGCCCAAACGCCGATGAGGATGAAGCCTTTTGTCGAGAGTTCGCCGCCGGACTGGGCCGGCCCTGCCTGACCGCTACGCTCGATCCCAGTGAACTTAAGGGCGAATCACTGGAAGCGTGGGCACGGCGGGAGCGCTATGCCGCTCTGGAGCGCATGCGTCAGGAGGTGGGGGCCGACTGGATCCTCACCGCCCACCACGCAGATGATCAGGCCGAGACGGTTCTTATGCGGCTGACCCAGCAAGCCCCTTTTATAACACTGGCAGGCATCCGTCCCCGGCGGGGGCATGTCTTGCGCCCGCTATTATCTTTCACCAAGGAGGCGCTGGGGGCCTGGGCGCTCCGCCAAGGGCTGGCGTGGCGGGAGGATCCCACCAACGCTGATCCCCGCTTCCTGCGCAACAGGCTGCGGCACGGCGTAATGGCAACTCTGGTCAGGGAGGATGACGCCGCCAGGGAAAGTTTGCTGGGCATTGCCCAGCTGGCACAGCGCTATGAAACCGCCTGCAGTGAAGTGGCCGATGAACTGGTGCATCTGGCAACCCCGGGAGCGGTTCCGCGCACGGTGTCGTGGCCGGTAGAGCCTTTGCTGGCTGCGGATTCGGATGTCTTCAAACTGGCGGTGGGGAAGTTGGTCGATCGGGAATGGGAGCTCACGATTCGCTTGAGTACTCCTTTCTGGCAGAACTTCCGCCAATTTGTCCGGAAAAGTGTCGGCGGCAAGGTTTTTGAGCTTACCAAGGGTATCAAGGCTCTGAAGGATCGGGGCCGGATTATTTTGTATCAGGTGGAGCAGGTCCGTCCCCCTGCCCGCAAAGCACTGGAGGGAGGCAATATTAGCTGGGGCCGCCATGTTTTTCAGGTCCGGCGAGTTACGTCGCGCCGCCCGGCGACCAGGCTTTGGCTCCGTCCCTGGCGCGCGGGTGATCGTGCTCCTGCCGCCCCTGGCAGACGCCCCAAGCTGGTGAGTGACATATTTATTGACGCCCAGCTGAGTCGACTGGACAAGGACCTTTGGCCGCTGATCGTATCATCGCGGGATCAAGTTATCTGGGTGCCGGGGCTGAGTCGGCCGCGGCAACACTGGCAACGTGGCGATTGGAGCATTGAGTGGCGGACACAGAACCCCAGGAATTGACCGTACCGGCATCCAGCCAGCACGGGGGGCAGGCGCTGGAGTTGCTCATAACAAAAGAGCAGCTGCAAAAGAGGGTGTCCGAACTGGCCGCAGAGTTAGGCGAGCGATTTCGCGGCCACTCGCCCATATTCATTGGTGTTCTGAACGGCTCATTTATTTTTATGGCCGATCTGATGCGGCAGTTGGATTCCGATGCGGAGGTGGATTTCATCAAGCTCTCCTCCTATGGCAGCGAAACGTCCAGCCAGGGCACCGTACGGCTGCTCAAGGATATCAGCGCCGATATCACCGGCCGGGACGTGGTGGTGGTGGAGGACATCGTGGACACGGGTCTGACCATCAAATTTTTGCGGGGGCGCTTGGAAGAGGCCGCACCTACCTCCGTGACCTTCGTAACTTTACTGCTTAAGCATGAGGTTGCAAATTTGGACTTTCCGATTGATTATGTTGGATTTAACATCCCCAACCGATTTGTAGTAGGTTACGGGCTGGATGTGGACCAGAAGCTGCGTGGCCTGGAATCGGTATATGCCTTTAAGGAAAACCGAGATGCCAAATAGTGACGGTGGGAAAAAGCGCCGGCCGACCCAGCCCAAGGGACCGCGTGGTCCCAAACGTAATGCCGGCCAGAGCGGCGGTCCCCGCAAGTCCAATGGGGAGCGCGGCGCCAGCCGGGACGGCAAGGGAACGCCAGGACAGCGCTCGCAGCCCGGCTTTCAGATGGGCCGCGCCCTGAAGACATCCCTGGGATGGATGGCCATCGTTCTGGTGGCTTTCCTGCTTGCCAGCATATTCTCATCCGATGGCAATATCAAACAGGCCACGTTCACCGAATTGGAAACGTACGTGGAGAACGGGCAGGTGGCTTCGGCTACCATCACCGGGAACAACTTCAAGGGCATCTTCAGGGAGCCGCTGGTGGAGGCGGCCGATGGGGGACAGACGCGACAGTATGAGAAATTTGAGACCATTCTCCCCTATGTTGATAGTGAGCTGGTAGGCAGCTGGAAGGAGCGGGGACTCCGCTTCGAATTCAAGGATAAAAGCCCCGGCTGGTTCGACTATCTCTGGAGCGCATGGCCCATTCTGCTCATCGTGTTCTTCTGGTTCTTCATCATGCGCCGCATGCAGGGCGGAATGGGTGGACAGGGTAATATCTTCAGTTTCGGCAAGAGCCGGGCCAAGATCGTGGCCCCCGATAAGCCCAAAATCACTTTCGATGACGTGGCCGGAGTTGAGGAGGCCAAGGAGGAGCTGACTGAAATTATTGATTTCCTGAAAAATACCAAACGCTTCGTCCGCCTGGGCGGCAAGATTCCCAAGGGTGCGCTGCTGCTGGGGCCTCCGGGGACGGGCAAGACCTTACTGGCCCGGGCGGTGGCCGGCGAAGCCAATGTGCCCTTCTTCAACCTGTCGGGCGCCGACTTTGTTGAGATGTTCGTTGGCGTAGGTGCCAGCCGCGTCCGGGATCTCTTTGAGCAGGCCAAAAAACAGGCGCCGGCCATTATTTTCATTGATGAGCTGGACGCAGTTGGGCGGCATCGTGGCGCTGGGCTGGGTGGCGGCCACGATGAGCGCGAGCAGACCCTTAACCAGCTGCTGGTGGAAATGGACGGCTTTGACACCGATACAAATGTCATCCTTCTTGCGGCCACTAACCGCCCCGATGTACTCGATAATGCGCTCCTGCGGCCCGGCCGGTTTGACCGCCAAATTGTAGTGGATGCACCCGGCCTAAAGGGACGCGAAGGGATTCTCAAAGTCCACACCAAGGATATCCCTCTGGCCAAGGATGTAGATCTCTCCATCGTGGCGCGTTCGACCCCTGGACTGGTAGGGGCCGATCTGGCCAATCTGGTGAACGAAGCCGCACTGCTCGCCGCCAGAAAGAACAAGAACAAGGTGGGCATGGAGGATATCGAGGCGGCCAAGGATAAGGTGATGATGGGCACTGAGCGCAGGAGTATCATCCTTACCGACGAGGAACGCAAGATTACCGCGTACCACGAGGCCGGCCACGCCTTGGTGGCCTACTACACTGAGCAGGCCGATCCGCTGCACAAAGTTACCATTATTCCCCGGGGTAGAGCCCTGGGTCTCACAGCGCAACTGCCGCTGGATGACAAGCACAACTATAACCGCACCTATTTGCGAGGTCGCCTCGACATACTTATGGGGGGGCGGACGTCTGAGCAACTCATTTTCAATGAATTGACGACGGGCGCTGGCAACGATCTGGAGATGGCCACAGACCTCGCCCGCAGCATGGTGGTAGAGTGGGGAATGAGCGAGAAGGTGGGGCCCACGACCCTTGGTAAGACTAATCAGGAACTTTTCCTGGGGCGGGATATTCAGCAGCATAAAAGTATCAGCGAGGCCACGGCCCGGGCAATTGATGGCGAAATACGCGATTTCCTGACCGCCGCCGGGAGGAGGGCCATGCAGCTCCTCACAGAGCACAGGAAGGAGCTGGAACTACTGGCGAAAGCCTTGCTGGAGCATGAGACAATCCACGGTGATGACATCCCCCGGCTGTTTGCAGGAGAGGCGCTTCAGCACGTTAACCGCAATGGTCAGCGCAAGAACGCAACCAAAGGCCGCCGCAAGAAAACTCCCAGGAGTGCCACAGTTTCAGCCAAAGACGGGCACGCGCCCATTTCCGCCTCCAAGCCAAACTCTAATTCCCGGAAGGCTCCCACTCGCCGAAAGAGAGCATCGTCCCCCAAGCCAAGCAACTGAACGCACTCGTGGGCAGTATCAGGGAGATCATCGCCCCCTCGCCCGAGGAGCTGGCCCAAGAATTTGAATCGCTGCAGGTGGACAAAGGGGGCATCGGCATCATGCTGCCCAAGTCTCATTTCCATGTCCTGCGGGTTCGCACACTGAAGTCCCCTGCGGCCAACATACTCAAGCAGGAGCTGCTCAGCATTGGGGGTGACTGCGCAACCAGCCAAACGGTTATTCTGGGCGACCCGGAGCCCCAGGACGTGATTATCATGGCTACCCGCCGGCAGTTAGCCACACTGAAAACCAAGTTGAAGGCACAGCCGTTTGGTCTCAAGGCTCTTGCGGGCCAGATTGAAGAATTCCTGCGCCGTACAAAGCAAGGTGACCGGCGGATCGATCCCGTTCTCGCGACCCTATCCGAGGATCCCAGCCACCACCCGCTCATCATGGCCATTGTGAATGCCACCCCCGATTCGTTCAGCGAGGGTGGCGCCTACCGTGATGTGAGCGCGGCGGTGACCCATGGTCTGGAACACCTGGAGCAGGGCGCGGAGATCATTGATGTGGGTGGTGAATCGACCCGCCCGGGGTCGGATCCGGTGCCACCGGAAGAAGAGCTGACCCGCGTATTGCCGATCATTTCCGGCCTGCGTGAAAAAACTGACCGTCCCATTTCCATCGATACCGTGAAGTCGGAAGTAGCACGGGAGGCCCTGCGAGCCGGCGCCTTCATGGTTAACGACGTAACCGCCGGCCGGTTCGATCCTCCGATCTTGGGGGTCGTCGCTGATGCCGGCTGCCCCTACGTTATCGTGCATATGCTGGGTGAGCCCAAAACCATGCAGACGAAGCCATATTATAGCCTGCTTATGGACGACCTGCACAGCTTTTTCGATGAGCGCCTGGCGCTGGCAGTAAAGTCCGGCATCAAAGAGGAGCAAATCATTATCGATCCGGGCATTGGCTTCGGTAAGCGGCGCGAAGACAATTATGCCATCTTGAGACGTTTGCGGGAGCTGCGCGTCTTTGGCCGTCCCATCCTGGTAGGAGCCTCGCGCAAATCGTTCTTGCAGAGCGATCTGGGCAGAACACCCCAGGAGAGACTGGAGGAGTCTGTCGCTGCCGGGACTATCGCCATGTCAAATGGCGCAGACATCCTACGCGTACACGACGTTCTACCCGCCGTCAAATCACGGTTGGTGGTTCAGAGGTTGGTGGGCCAGGCATGAACCTGGAGCTCTTTCGCATCGGTTTCCTGCCCATTTCACTCTTTGATATCCTGGACATCGCCGCCGTTTCGTTCGTATTCTATACACTCTACCGGTATTTCCAGAACACCCGGGCCGGTCAGATGCTGGTCGGATTGGTGCTATTGCTGGTTCTCACCCTGGTTGCCCGGCTACTGAACATGAATGCCTTTTCGTGGCTCATGCGCCAGGTGCAGACGGTGTGGGTGGTGGCATTTGTCATTCTCTTTCAGCCGGAGTTGCGCCGCATGCTTATCTACATTGGCCAAACGCCGGTCATCCGGGGCATCTTCCGTGTATCGGGCAGTCGCACCATCGACGCGGTCGTAGATAGCAGCTTGGAGCTGGCCAGCCGCAAGTGGGGGGGGCTGATGGTCCTTCAACGGGACAGCGGCCTGCGCAGCTATAAGGAAAAGGGCATGCCTCTGCGCGCTGAGGTATCCAAAGAGCTGTTGGTCTCCATCTTTAATCCCGGCTCTCCCCTACATGATGGTGCGGTGGTCATTCAAAATGAGATCGTTGAGGCGGCCCAATGCATTCTCCCGCTGAGCGAGAGCGATACGCTGGGCCCGGATATGGGGACCCGTCACCGGGCGGCCCTGGGCCTCACCGAGGAATCCGATGCTATCGTGGTGGTTGTGTCTGAGGAGACAGGCCAGATATCGCTGGCCATTGATGGTCACTTTAACCGAAATCTGGATGAGTCCGACCTGCGCGGGCAGCTGAACAAGTACATATTCGTAAGTAGCGGGGAATAAGCTCTGTGGGCCTGGGCCGCTTCATACGCCATGATGCCGTTGCCTGGCAGGAGGCAGTAGATTAAACTCCGGTACAGGAGTTGACGTCATGATCAAAAGCGAAACCCGGACAAGACAAAGTTTGGAAGCCTACCGCGAAGGGTTTCAATCAAGGGAGATCCGCTTCCAGGAACTGTGGAGGTACCTTTGACCTGGAATCACTCCGGAGCGATATAGCTCGCTACCAACGCCTAACCACCGGGAAGGGTTTCTGGGATGACCGGGGCAAGGCCCAAGGTATCCTCAAGCAGATCAGCAGCTGGGAAAAGGAGCTGCAGATGTGGGCGGAGTTGGCCTCCCATCACGAGGAGGTAGAGGTCCACCTGGAGCTGGCCCAGGAGGAAGGGGGTGGCAATGTCTCGGCGGAAGCCGCCGAGGCCTTGGAGGGCTACGCCACGGCTCTAGATGAAGCCGAGGTGCTGCACCTGCTCAGCGACCCAGACGACGCCAAGGACGCTATCCTCACCATTCATCCCGGCGCAGGCGGCACCGAGTCACAGGATTGGGCTGCGATGCTCCAGCGGATGTACCTGCGGTGGATGGAGCGCCGCGGCTTCCAGTACGAGATTCTCGACTACCAACCGGGCGAGGAGGCGGGCCTCAAAGACGTCACCGTAGAGGTCAAGGGTGAGCGGGCATTTGGTCACCTCAAGGCCGAAGGCGGGGTCCATCGCCTGGTGCGAATATCACCCTTCGACGCAAATTCACGCCGACATACCTCCTTTGCCGCAGTCTTCGTCTACCCTGCGGGTGGTGATGACGTGGACATATCCATCAATGACAAGGACTTACGCATCGACACCTACCGCTCCAGCGGCGCCGGTGGCCAGCATGTCAACAAGACCGATTCCGCCGTGCGCATCACTCACCTGCCCACGGGTATCGTCGTTCAGTGCCAAAACGAGCGCAGCCAGATGAAAAACAAGGCCACAGCGATGCGCATTCTCAAGGTCCGGCTCTACGACTTGCGCCGCAAGGAGCGGCAGGCCGAGCGGCAAAAGTTGGAGGATACCAAGAAAGACGTAGCCTGGGGCAGCCAGATTCGATCCTACGTGTTCCATCCCTATACGATGGTCAAGGACCACCGCACCCTGGAGGAAACTGGCAATATTCAGACGGTCATGGATGGGGATATCGACCGCTTTATACGCGCCTATCTGCTGCAAAATGTGGCCGGTAGGGCTGCCGCGGGCACTCCCGTCGAAGCGGCGGCCAAGGGATCGGGTAAATGAGTCAGCCGCAGTCCTCGCTCGACGCGATCCGCATCATCCGCACGAGGAAGCTCCGCGAGCTGCGCGCGAGTGGGGTCAATCCCTACCCCTATCGCTTCGAGGTGACCCACCGGAGCGCCGACCTTCAGGGTCTGGACGACAGCGCCTTTCCCGCCGATGTTGCCGTTGCCGGCCGCGTCGTTTCCATGCGGCGCATGGGCAAGGCCAGCTTCGCCCACCTGCAAGACGAGACCGGCCTGCAGCAAGTCTATGTGAAAGTGGACCATGTGGGCCAGGAAACCTATACGGAGCTGTTCCAGCGTCTGGATTTGGGCGATATCATCGGTGTGCAGGGGCGGGTTTTCCGCACTAAAACGGGTGAGATCACCGTAGAAGCGCGGGCTCTGGAGTTGCTGGCCAAGTCTCTGAGACCGCTCCCAAATCTGAAGCAGAAGGAGGGGGAGGTCTTCGACCCCTTCGAGGATAAGGAGAACCGCTACCGCCAGCGGTACCTCGACCTGATTGCCAACCCTCAGGTCAAGCAGGTCTTTGTGAAGCGCGCCCGGATCATCCGCCTGGTGCGGCAGTTTCTGGACGAACGCCGGTTCCTCGAGGTGGAGACCCCTGCGCTTCAGCCCCAATATGGGGGAGCATCAGCTCGTCCGTTTACCACCCACCACAATGCACTGGATCAGACCCTCTATCTCCGCATCGCTGATGAGCTCTACCTGAAGCGGCTGTTGGTGGGGGGTTTTGAGCGGGTCTACGAAATGGCCAAAGATTTTCGCAATGAAGGTATGGATCGCTACCACAACCCGGAGTTCACGGCTCTGGAATTCTACCAGGCCTATGCGGACTATCATGATATGATGGCCCTCACCGAGCAGCTCTTCAAGACGCTGGCGGGAGAGCTGGGCCTGACCCGGCTCAACTATCGCGGCCATGAGCTGGATTTCGAGCCCGCCTTCGCACGGACGCCCCTGTTTGATCTGCTCCAGGAGCATGCTGGTGAAGACCTCCGCGAAGTGACGGATGTCAAGGTGCTCTATGGCGTGGCCCGGGACCATGGTTTGGACGTATCCAAGGGTCTCAACTACGGTCAGCTGCTGGACAAGATCTTCAGCCTGCTGGTCGAGCCCCAGCTCATTCAGCCCACTTTTGTGGTGGACTATCCCAGGGCTATCTCTCCGCTGGCCAAAGCCCACCGCAGTGGGACCGACAACCTGGTGGAGCGCTTCGAACTGTTCATCGCCGGCATTGAATTCGCCAACGCCTTCAGCGAACTGAATGATCCTCTGGACCAGCGTGAACGGCTGGAGGCACAGGCCAGCCTGCGGGAGGCCGGCGATGAGGAGGCCCAGGTGGTGGACGAAGATTTCCTGACCGCCATGGAGTACGGGATGCCCCCTGCCGGCGGGGTAGGGATCGGCATTGACCGGTTGGTGATGCTTTTTACCGGGCAGGAGTCCATCAAGGATGTGATTCTATTCCCGGCGATGCGTCCAGCCCAGCCGTGACCCCTCAGCGGCTGATTGCCCGGCGCTATCTCAGGGCCCACCACAGCTACGGCTTCATATCATTCATCGGCTACATGGGGATGGCGGGCCTGGCGATCGGTGTGGCGGCTCTCATCCTCACCCTGAGTGCCGTGCGCGGTTTTGAAAACGAGGTGGCGGTCAAAGTCGCCGGGATGGACGGCCACCTGCGGCTTGCCAATGCCCTGGGCGAAGATGTGCCCCTTCCCGATTCACTGCTGCAGACCTTGCGCGACGACCCCCAACTTACCCAGGTCGTTCCTTTCATTGCCCGCCACGCTCTGGTGCGCCATGGGAGCCGCTCCGACGGCATTCTGCTGCTGGGCGCCGATCTGGAGCAATTGGCCGCGGCGTTGAATCTGGACGGCTTCATCACTGCCGGCGCACTGCCCGCCCCGGGCGATACCAGCTCTATTGTGCTCGGCGAAAAGCAGGCCCAGCTGCTTCAGGCCGCCCCTGGAGACCGAGTCATTCTCCTGGACATCACCTACCTTCTGGGACAGCAGGGTATTCGCGGCCGCGAGTTCACGGTGGCAGCGACCTACCGCTCCGGCATGGTGGAGTATGACCAGCTGCTGGCCTTTACCTCCTTGAATGCCGCTAGCGCACTTTTCGGACAGGTTGGCAACCCCTCCATGGCTATCATCAACGTGACCAACCGCCAGGAGGCTGACGACGTGGGCGATCGACTCGAGCGGCAGCTGGGCTTTCCCTACTACCTGACATCCTGGCGGCAGCGCCACGCCAACCTGTTTCAGTGGCTTAAGGGGCAGCAAACCCCCATCCTGATGGTGTTTGGCTTTATCGCCCTGGTGGCCCTGGTGAACATCTTCAGCACACTGGGCTTGGTCGTGGTGGAGAAGCAGCGCGACATCGGCATCCTGCGTAGCCTGGGATTCAGCAGGCGGCATATCCAGCAAATATTTCTCTATCAGGGGGCCGCGGTGGGGCTTGTGGGTGGGCTGGGAGGCACGGCGCTGGCATTAGTCCTTGGCGTTCTGCAGATGAGATACGGTCTGCTGGCCCTCAATTCAGACATCTATTTCATGGATGCCCTGCCTATCCAATGGTCGTGGCAGGCATTGGTGGTGATACCTGCGTTGGCCTTTGCTCTCTCGCTGGTGGCTGCTGCGGGGCCGGCCTGGCGGGCAGCGAACGTGAGGCCAGCCGTAGCGCTGCGCTATGAATAGCCCCTGGGCCTTGTCGCTGCGTCTGCTGCTGTGGCGGCATGAGGGACGCCGGCTGAACCTGAGTACCCTGGTCTCCGTGGTAGGTGTGGCCGCGGGGTCTGCCGTCCTCATATTGACCCTTTCCATTCTCAACGGTTTCGAGTCCGATGTGTGGCACAGCCTGGAAATGTTTGAAGAGGAAGCGGTCCTGTTGCCTCGCTCTTCGCAGGCCAATGCGGTTTTGGCAAAGGCGGCCCTGGCCGCTGCGGGCATCGAATCCCAGCCCTATGCCGAACGCAAGCTGGTGGTTCAGTACGGCGACGACTACCGGCTGGTGACGGCCCGCATTGTCTCCGACCTGGACGCCCGCCAGGCAGCATTTGCCGATGCCGTGAGCCAGGCGGTGCCCTATACCGTTGACGGGCCCGGCGTCATCATTGGATCGCTGCTGGCCAACAGGCTGGGTCTGCTCCCGGGGGACGATCTGCGACTGTTGTCACCCCTGGATATTGCCCTGACTGATCCCACGCCACCCCAGCTGACTGCCACGGTCCAGGCCATTTTCGACATCGGCATATTGAATTTTGACGAGGCCTTCATCTTCATCGACTTCGCATCCGCCGAGGCGCTCGTGCCTCGACTGGCGAGTTACAGTGGTCTTGCGCTATCGGGAGCTTACGATGCGGGCAAGGTGTTGCCCGAGGAGGTGCTTCAGGATGGCGCGTGGTCCCTCCGCACGTGGGAAACGGATCACGCCGCTCTGCTCACGGCCATGAAAATGGAGAAGCTGGGTAGTACCGCGGTCCTGTTCTTGATTATCCTGGTGGCATCTTTTAACGCCACCAGTACGATGGTTATGTCGGTTATGGAAAAGTATCGTGAGATCGGCATTCTGCGATCGCTGGGTGCCAGCCGCCGCTTCGTCAGGGCGTTGTTCCTGCGCCAGGGTCTGTTGATTGGCCTGACCGGCGTCATCATGGGAGTTGGGCTGGGTACCGCTACCGTGCTCCTGCAGGCTGCGACATCGTTCATTCCCGGACCCGGCGGGCTCGCTGCCGATGGTGCCTTGCCGATGGTGCTGCGGTGGATGGACCTGCTGATCGTGATGGCCGGAGCACTAACCATGAATTTGGTTGCGGCCTGGTATCCTGCCCGGTACGCCGAATCGATTTCACCGGCCCAGGCGGTCAATTATGAAAAGTAGGGTGTAGTGCTCAAGGCCGAAAATATCCACAAAAGTTTCGCCGTGGATGGCCAGCGCCTTCAGATTCTGAAGGGTGCCTCGCTGACCGTGGAGCGGGGTGAAATTGTTGCCCTGATGGGACCCTCCGGCAGTGGCAAGTCAACGCTGCTCAATATTCTCGGCACCCTGGACATTCCCGATGAGGGACATGTGCAGATAAACGGCCAAGATATGGGCGCGCTGGGGGATGACGCCCTGTCAAAATTCCGCAACCGCCACATTGGCTTCGTGTTTCAATTCCATCACCTGCTGCCTGAACTTACCGTGTGGGAAAATCTGGCACTCCCATTGTGGCTGGATCAAAGTGGCAGCCAGCTGGATACTTCTTACCTGGAAAATCTGCTTGAGCTCACCGGTTTGGTGGAACGGCGCCGGCACTTCCCCGGTCAGCTCTCCGGTGGAGAACGCCAGAGGGCGGCGGTTATCCGGGCCCTGGTTAACCGGCCTGGCATCGTACTTGCAGATGAGCCAACCGGAAACCTTGATGCAGCCAACGGAGCCATCCTGATGAGTCTGATTGAGCAACTGCAGCGTGACCACGGCCAGACATTTCTTATCGCCACCCATAGCGAGTCCCTTGCATCAAAGGCGGGACGCCGACTATATTTGCACGCCGGAGTCATTAAATTGACGCCGGAGGTTGATGGCTCAGACCCCAGGGGCTAAATTAGATTCGAGCTGGATGCTCAATTTGGTATGAAAGAAAATTTCTCCAAACGAGTCCAAAATGTCCTCAAGAGCGCCAAGGAGGAAGCTATTCGCTTGGGGCACAGTTACGTCGGTTCCGAGCACCTCTTGCTGGGCATTATCAAGGAGGGTGGCGGCGCCGCTTACGACATTCTGACGGCTTTGGCAGGCGACATCACGGAGCTGCGCGCGGAGATTGAGGATATGGTGCGCTCCTCCGGCGGAACCATGGCGCTGGGACATCTCCCTCTAACCCGGCGGGCGGAGCGGATTTTGCGCACCACTTTCTCCGAAGCGCGGGGCTTCAACCAGGAGCTGGGTGATGACACTCACCTGCTGCTGGCCATCGCCAAGGAAACCGAGGGTGTGGCCAGCGAGATTCTGATTCGCTTTGGTATCGACTATGCTTCCATCAAGCAGCGAGTCCTGGTTCAGATGCAATCCACGGCCCAGCTAAGGAAACCGTCCCGCAAGGCGAAAAAGTCAACAACGCCAACCCTCGATCATTTCAGCCGCGATATCACCGAAATGGCCACGGCCTCGGCCCTCGACCCGGTGATCGGCAGAGTGCAGGAAATCGAGCGGGTGGCCCAAATCCTGGCCCGACGTAAGAAAAATAATCCGGTCCTTATCGGTGAGCCTGGCGTGGGGAAAACGGCGATCGTTGAGGGACTGGCGACCAGGATCATCGAGCGCAAAGTGCCTCGCGTCCTGTATGCCCAGAGGGTGCTGGCCCTCGATCTGGGCGCGCTAGTGGCCGGTACCAAATATCGCGGCCAATTTGAAGAGCGGCTCAAGTCCCTAATGCACGAGCTGGAAGAGGCCAAGGATATTATTTTGTTTATTGATGAGCTCCACACTATCGTGGGCGCGGGCAGCGCCAGCGGATCGCTGGACGCAGCTAACATGTTCAAGCCGGCGCTTTCCCGGGGTGAGATTCAGATTATTGGCGCCACGACTCTTGACGAGTACCGGCGCTACGTTGAGAAGGACGGTGCGCTGGAGCGGCGCTTCCAGAAAATCATGGTATTACCCCCAGGATTGGACGACTGCAAGCTCATATTGCAGGGGTTGAAAGAAAGGTATGAGCAACATCACCATGTCAACTATTCTGACGATGCCATTGAAGCCTGCGTTGAACTCAGTCATCGCTATATAACCGACAAGTTCATGCCCGACAAGGCCATAGATGTATTGGATGAGGCCGGCGCCAGGGTTCACATCAATAATCTGGTGGTGCCTCAGGAACTTCTCTCGCTTGAGGAGGAAGTTGACGGCATTCGGAAGCAAAAAGAACAGGTTGTATCTCAACAAGATTTTGAGCAGGCTGCCAAACTGCGGGACAGGGAGCGGCAACTACTTGAGAAAATTGAGCATTTGCAGCGTCAGTGGGAGGAGGACGAAAGCCAGGACTGGCCCACGGTGCAGGAGAACGACATCGCCGATACCGTGGCCATGATGACCGGAATTCCCGTCAGCAGGGTTGCTGAGAAGGAGATGGACAAGCTTCTGCATATCGGTGATGTGCTTCAGGAGTATGTCATTGGGCAGGAAGCAGCCGTCAAGACCCTTGGCCGGGCCATCCAGCGAGCCCGCACAGGGCTTAAGGATCCCCGCCATCCTATCGGGACATTCATTTTCCTGGGCCCGACGGGTGTGGGCAAGACGGAACTGGCCAGGGTGCTCGCGCGGCACATGTTCAACCACGATGAGGCCCTCATCAAGTTTGATATGTCCGAGTATGTGGAGCGCTTCAATGTTTCCCGCCTAGTGGGTGCACCGCCGGGGTATGTTGGCTACGAGGAAGGTGGCGAGCTGACGGAACGGGTAAGACGCAATCCGTTCGGCGTGGTGCTCTTTGATGAAATTGAAAAGGCGCACCCGGATGTGTTTAATATTCTTCTTCAAATCTTCGATGATGGCTTCCTTACAGATGGTCTGGGCCGTCGGGTCGATTTCCGCAATACCGTCATCATAATGACCTCCAATCTGGGGACTCGCGGTATGGAAAGCGGTGGCTACGGTTTTGCCTCCGGCGACGAAAAATCGGATGAGAAGATACACGCGGATATCATGGTGGAGGTGAAGCGCCTGTTCAATCCCGAATTCCTTAATCGACTTGATGAGATCGTCGTGTTCAATTCCTTGACCAAGGAGGACCTCTATCAGATTGTTGACCTGCAGCTGCAGGATCTGTACAAGAATTTGGCCAGCAAGCGGGTTACCTGTACATTGACCAAGGCCGCTAAAGAGCGGATAATTCAAGCGGGATACACCAAATCGTCTGGCGCGCGGCCCATGCGCCGAGTTATTCAGGACATAATTGAAAATGTGATCGCCGAGAAGTTCCTCACCAAGGAGTTTGTTGAGGGCGGACACATTCACATCAGCGCCCGTGGCAAGAATCTTTTCTTCACCCAGAAGTTGGCCGATACCAACGACTCGGACATCACCCTCGCAGAGGAGTCCGAACAGGGCCCGCCTGCAACCTGACCCAGCTCCCAGGACAGACATAATTACCTGCCAGTGATCGGAAGCATGACATTTCGTCATACTTCTCGATCAGGCATCATTATTGTAATGAGAGGGGTAACCCCGAAGGAGGATTGAGATGGGAAAAATTATTGGCATCGACCTGGGAACGACCAACTCTTGCTTGGCCGTGATGGAGGGTGGAACGCCCACGGTGATACAAAATGCTGAAGGTGGCCGCACCACACCCTCTATGGTAGCTTTCACGAAGACCGATGACCGGCTCATCGGCCAGCCCGCCAAACGACAGGCGGTAACGAATCCAGAAAACACGATCTATTCTATCAAGCGATTCATGGGGCGCACGTACGACGAGGTAGAGCAGGAGAGGCATGAAGTTCCGTACGAGGTAATCAAGGGACCCAAGGGTGCCGTTCAGGTTAAGGTGGGCAAGAAAACTTATTCGCCTCCGGAAATCAGTGCCATGATTCTTCAAAAAATTAAGCAGAATGCCGAATCCTACCTTGGCGCCAAGGTCACCGATGCCGTGATTACGGTACCCGCCTACTTTAACGACTCTCAGCGCCAGGCTACCAAGGATGCGGGCAAGATAGCCGGATTGAATGTCAAGCGCATTATCAATGAGCCAACGGCCGCCGCTCTGGCCTACGGTCTGGACAAGAAGAAGGATGAAAAAATTGCAGTCTTTGATTTCGGCGGGGGCACCTTCGATGTCTCTATCCTGGAACTAGGGGAAGGTGTATTCGAGGTGAAGTCCACGAACGGGGATACACACTTGGGTGGCGATGATATTGATCAGGTGCTCATAGAATGGATGGCCGATGAGTTTAAAAAGAATGAGGGGATCGACCTGCGGGAGGACCCCATGGCCCTCCAGCGGCTCAAAGAGGGGGCCGAAAAAGCGAAGATGGAGCTTTCCAGCGCGCTCCAGACAGACGTGAACCTGCCGTTTATTACTGCTGATGCGTCGGGACCAAAGCACCTGACCATCCAGCTTACCCGCGCCAAGTTCGAGACCCTTACAGCAGAGCTCTTTCAGCGACTGAAGGAACCCTGTATCCAGGCCTTGAAGGACGCCAAGATGAAGCCCTCCGATGTGGACGAAGTTATTCTGGTGGGAGGCAGTACGCGTATACCCAAAGTGCAGCAGATCGTTCAGGATTTATTCGGCAAGGAGCCCCACAAGGGGGTGAACCCTGATGAGGTCGTAGCCATTGGCGCAGCGATACAGGGCGGCGTACTGGCTGGAGACGTGGAAGACGTCCTGCTCCTGGATGTAACTCCTCTCTCGCTGGGCATCGAAACCCTGGGTGGGGTCATGACCAATCTGATTGACGCCAATACCACGATCCCTACCCAAAAGAGCCAGAGTTTTTCAACGGCATCGGACAACCAGCCATCGGTTGAGATCCACATACTGCAGGGCGAGAGGCCCATGGCCGTTGACAACAGGACCATTGGCCGTTTCCACCTGGACAGTATCCCGCCGGCGCCCAGAGGCATTCCGCAGATCGAGGTCAGCTTCGACATTGATGCCAACGGGATTCTCCATGTGGCTGCCAAGGACAAGGCTACTGGCAAAGAGCAGAGCATCCGTATCGAAGCATCCAGCGGTCTGACCGAACAGGAAATTGAGCGCATGCGTCGTGACGCGCAGACCAATTCCGAGGAGGATAAACGTAAACGTGAGGAGGTTGAGCTGCACAACATGGCTGATCAGCTCATCCACCAGACGGAGCAGCAGGTCAAGGAGTTTGGCGACAAGTTATCTGAGGATGATAAATCCAAGCTTGACAGTGAGTTGGAAAAGCTCAAGACTGCCAATGTCGGCTCCAACGCCAAGGATATTCAGGATGCAGTTGACGGGGTCAATCGCATCTGGTCCGAGTTGGCCACACAGATGTATGCCGATGCCAAGGATACGCCCACGCCTGAAGGCCAGGACAGTAGTTCTGCAAAGGGTCAGAGTGTGGAGGATGGCGAGATTGAAGACGCCGATTTTGAAGTAGTCGACGAGAAGAAGTAAATATAAGTAGCGCCTCGGCGAGTCCAGAACGGGCGGCATTGCTACGCCCGTTCTGTTTTTATGACAGCCTTGCCGGTTGTAAGTTCAAAAAGAATTGGTAATCAGTCAAATGTATTGGTGGCAAAAAGTAGTCCGTTTTGTGGGTAGGGTCCTGCTGGTAGTGCTGGTAGCAGGGTTTACGATCGTGGCATTCTTTCCAGGTGTGCTTACAAAATATCTCCAGACCTATGCAAGTCGCAAATATTTGGCACCATTGGGTTTGCGTGTTTCATATAAGGGCTTCGAAGGAGATATTCTTGGGACCCTTGCTTTTCGTGAAATAACGGTCAAGTCCGTGGACGGGCGCTTCAGGTTGCATCTAAGTAATGCTCGGTTGAATGTTGATTTCTTGCGCCTGCTTCGTCGCGACCTGTCACTTGATAAACTCTTCATTGAGCAAATGAGTCTGGAACTGCCACCGATCCAAGCAGGGGTCACCCGAAGCATCATAGATTTTAGTCAAATGCCCTGGCTCTCGGTCCAAAAGTTGACCATTCTGGATGGGCAGATTACCCGTGGAGCCGACCAGTATGAGCTGCAACTCTCCGGCAAGTTTGATTTGTCTGATGCCCTTGTCATGGAACACCTGGCCCTCAAGCTGGTCTCCCCGGAGAGGGAGGATACGCTCCACTTGGCAGGAGAGCGTATTGCTTTTGACGGGCAGCGACTCACCGTTGATTCGGGGGAGATCGGCTATCGGGGCAGCTACGTTAGCCTCAGCGGCCAGGTTCAGGTTATCCCATCTATTGAACTCGATCTGCAGGTCGCATCCAATCAGTTTAAGCGACCAGCCGCGCTACCTGACTGGCTGGACTACGGCACCATAAGTGGCCATGTAACCGGGCCCCCGGGGGCCCTGAAGTGCGAAATCTCCATGCAGCTGGTGGCCCGGGGCCGGACTTTGGACCAGGCCGAAATTGAGTTCCAACTGACCCCTGGGGGGATTCGCCTGGACCGCAGCGTATTTGCCTTGGGGTCCCAGCGGGTCGAAGCGACCGGCGACATATCATTTGACGGGAAGGCCGTTTTGAATGCCTCTTTCGCGCAGGCCAGACTGAGCGATTTCCTCCCCATGTTTCCGGCACTCGTGCTGGATGGCGAGGCCACGGTTAGTGCCTATTTGGAGAAAGGCGAGCCTCGCATCGCCACGCTGACACTGAGTCTGGATCGTTTGGCATTCCTGGATAATGAATTCCATGATGTACACGGTGGAGTGGCCCGAAATGGTAGCGTCTGGACGATCACCGATACCGCCTCCCTTCGCTTTGCGGGGAGCGATTTTCAGTTGTGGGGCAGTGCTGATGAGGACATGCAAATGCTGGACCTCGAAATATACCTGCAGTCAGAGGGGTTGGAAGAACTTCTGTCAAAACTGGGGTGGGTTCCTGTCGGGGGTGCTGCTAACGGTCAGGTCTGGATCAACGGGCCCTGGGACGATCCGGCCGTAACCGGGGCAATCATGCTTCGTGGGACGCACTATCAAGACTTTACGATTGGTCAAGCATTTATCCAGTTCATATTGGATCACACGCGTTCCCATCCTCGCGGCCGCCTCTTTGCCTCGATGGGTGATCTGGACTTCATGGGTCTATCAGCCGAAGGTGGCGAAGCCGAATTCATCTTTGCCGGTGATACCCTGTTTGCCAAGACGCTCCGGCTTTATCACGGATTGGATAAGCTGGACACCAGGGGATACCTTGCGCTCTCCGATCCACTCAAGTTGGTATTGGATACTGTTACAGTGTGGCATAACACAGAGATGTTGACAGGCGGCCACAGTATCCTGCAACGGGCGGGGGCAAGAGTGGAGTTGTCGCCACTCGCCCTGAACGTTGCCGCCGGCGTCATAGACCTATCCGGGGCTTGGGCCGACCGTGATAACTTCACGCTGGAGGCCACGGTCGACCAGATCGACATGGTACGACTGCAGCGGTTTATCGGTGTGCCTCCCCGCATTCGCGGAAGTGTGAATGCCAGTGCCAGCATCAGTCATATAGATGGCCAGATGACCCTGTCCGGATCGGTGCATGCCTCCGAAGGTGAGCTTGACCAGGTGCCGTTCACGGCGATGAGTTCAGAGTTTTACCTGCGGGACAACCGGCTCAGTCTGCGGCGACTGGATTGGCTGCACGGGGACGGTGGCGTGGCCATCTCCGGCGTCCTGTCCTACGGGCGGGATCGCGACCACCTCATGGGCATCGGTGCCCTGGACTCACTGGCTCTACGGGTTGACTTGAATCGCATGCCTCTTGAAGACCTGCAGTCGATACTACCGTGGCGCTTCGAAACAGGTGGTCTGGTGACTGGCACGATTACGGCCACAGGACCGGCCAAAGCGCCCATTTACGATGGTGATTTAGTGATTGCAAATCCCCGGTTTGATCGCCTACATGGGGAGCACCTTGCCGGCCAGTTGCATTACAGCCAGCAGGAGTTAACCTTTTCTGACCTGACCTTCACCACCAACGTCGGCGCATATATGGGCGGCGGCACGCTGCCTATCGATCTCCGCCCAACGACAGGCACACTGGATATCATCAGAGATGCGCCTGTAGATATGGCCTTCTCCGGCAGGTCCTCACGACTGGAATTCATCACAGCCTTCTTTCAGGACGACATCGATTCACTGAAAGGCGAGTTTGCTATTGAACTGGCGTTATCGGGTACCTTCCAGCGGTTGATCCGCAACGGCAGGCTTGAGGTCCAGAACGGCGCGTTACAGCTGTTTATGATGGAGAACCCAATTACAGGCATTCAGGGTGAGGTGGTTATCGAAAACAACCTTCTCAGGGTCGTTCGGCTGGAAGGACACACCCCACGGGACCGGCAGCGGGGCAGGGACAACTCGCGCCTGGCAGTGGCCGGCACCATGGAATTGACCCGGTTTTTCAAGCCGTATTTTAACCTACGAATCGCCGGTGAGGATGTCTATTTTGCACGGCCGTTCAAGGAGATCGAGGCTGTTGGCTCGCCAGCCTTTAGTATTGTCGGGCGGGATTCGATTTACTTCCGTGGCGAGTTCACTCCCAATCAGAACCAGATAGTCCTGCGTCTCGATCTGGCCCCACCTGAGAATTATGCCCTGCGGAAGATTGATGAAGGGACTATCGTGATCTATGACATCCATGTGCCGCTCTATGCCGGCGCCATCGTGGATAATACTGAGATCAATGCGGAGATTGAGGGCGAGATTACCTTGCTAAAGGTTGGGTCGGAGGAGTTCCGTTTCGCAGGTACCATTGAGGTGATTGACGGCAGCTTTGTTTATAATGGCTACGAGTTTGTATTTGACGAGGCCCGGGTGACGCTCGATCCGTCGGTCTTCAATCCGCAGTTTTACATTCGGGCAACCACCCAGGTGGATGCCCCCGGATCGGATGCGTCTGGTAGCGGCGGCCGATCTGACCCCGAGCTCATTGATGTTACTCTGGTCATGACCGGCACCCTGGAGGATCACCAGTTTGCGTTTGATTACAATTCCTCCGCCTATACTGAGAGCGATTTTCTCCAGTTGTTTGCGCTGGGCAAGGATCCTTCAGGGTCAGTAGATCCAGCCCTTACAGCCGGACTGAGTTTGAAGGATATCCTCCTTAGGAGAATTCAGGAGGATGCACGTCAGGCCTCGGGACTGGATCGCTTTCGAATTCAGACCATGAGCCCCAGGACGCTGATTCCCAGCCTGCAGCAGGTCCGAATTCATATCGGTAAACGTCTATCTCCACGGTTGTATGTGGGTCTGCGGGCTGATCCAACCCTCAGTTTCAATCAGTATCAAATTGCGTATCGCCTGAACCGAAATTTATCGGTAGTAGGGTCGGTGGATCAAGACGGTTTGTATCAGGGCGCGTTGCGTTTCAAGCTGCGCTATTGATCGTTGGGCCCCGTGGCCACCATGACTCGTATACCACGGCTAGCGCTAATCCTACTGACCCTCGCTGTGGGATTGGCGGGCCAGGTTGACGGCTTGCCCATCGCAAAAATCACCCTGCGTGACAGTCTCTCATTTGCTGATCAGCGGCAACTGATGGGCTTGATGAAGTTGAAAACGCCCTCCATATTTGGCCTGGGTAGCACGCCGTTCAGCCGCCGGGCACTCAAAGTTGATGCCATCACCCTCAGGAATTTCTTCGTCAGCCGGGGCTATCTGGAGGCCCAGGTAGCCGATTCGTTTACAGTATTGCCCGATGGGCGCGTGGAGGTTATCCAAACAATAGATCGGGGGCGTCAATACAATTTGACCGCTATATCCATAGCCGGCAATCGGCACATGACCCGTGAGGAAATTATCAATTTCTTGGGAGTGCAATTAGGCGAGCCGTACAACCCCGTGGTGCTTAGAAACCGGCTGGAAGACCTGCGCCATCATTACCAGAATCAGGGCAAGCTGGCGGTCGATATCCTGGAAGAGATCGAGATTGAGGATGGCATTCGCCTGCGCCTCACCATATCCGAGGGACTGACCTATTCAGTTGGCGACGTGACCATCCGGGGGCTGACCCATGTGCCTGAGTGGACGGTCAGGCGCGAACTGCTGTTCGAGTATGGCGACACATTTAACCGCAGCAAACTTCTCCTTAGCCAGCGGCGAATATTTGAGTCAGGGATGTTCGGTGCCGTCGAAATCATCCCCACACTCCGGGCCTCCGGTCCCGGTGTCGCCGATCTGGAAATTCGGATTCGTGAACTCAAGCGGCGCAGTGTTGATTTGAGCCTCGGATTCCGCCAGACCAAGCCACCGGGGGAAGGCGAACCTAACACAGCGCTGTACAGTTCGGTTCAGTTCTGGCGCGCGCGGGTGCTCAATTCGAGCGTGCGAACCGGGCTGACAGTCGAAGGCGATCTCACTCTCGAAAATATCGGGAAGCCCAATTTCTTGCTGGCGTGGGACATTATTACGCCGTGGACTCTCGGTCTGCGCATACCTACTTCACTACGGT
Source organism: Candidatus Neomarinimicrobiota bacterium (assembly GCA_022560655.1). NCBI lineage: Bacteria > Pseudomonadati > Fidelibacterota > Fidelibacterota bacterium. Next base: position 5,611 of record JADFSS010000001.1, on the reverse strand, counting down.
TTTTTTCCGACTATCGCGCGAGTCAGGGACCTACCCTGTGGCAGAGCGGCATTGAACTGTCATTTGTCTCTAAGCGCCTGGAAAAGGCCCAGCTACGTGGTGCGTTCGGATGGGTCTTTATCAAAGCCAGTGGTGATTTGCCCGATGAAACTGTGCAGGGTGCCGAGCCGCGGTTGAAAGTAGATTATCGCTACCGGGGCGTGGACAATCTGCTGGCTCCGCGCCGGGGGACCGTCTTTCAGCTGCTGCCGTCAATCCATGGCACATTTCTTGACGAGGTAGATGGGTTTGCCAAGCTGGAAGTTGACTTCCGGCGCTACCGCCCCATTTTTCGACCTGCCGTGCTTGCGTATCGATTCAAGTTCAGCATATTGGAAGCCTGGCCGTTGGGCAGTTCGTTGAGCCTGAAACGTTACCACCTGTTTGAACTGGGTGGCAGCACTTCCTTGAGGGGCTGGCTGGACCCGGGTAAGTTTTCCAAAGTAGGTGGCACCGCCAAGGTGCTGGCTAACATCGAGTTGCGCATACCGCTGTTCTGGGTCATCGGCGGTGAGTTATTTCTGGATGGAGGTGCTCTGCGCGTTTTCCTCACCGACAGGGACCGAGGCTATGATGCAGAGCGGCCCGCCCAGCATTGGATTACCGGTTGGGATTTTGGCATCGGGCTACTGATCTCGACGCCACTGGGTCCCATCCGCATGGATGCAGCCTTTCAAGACGCTCGCCTGTCTACAGCCTTTGAAGAGGCTAGCCTGTCTGCACTCATACCCACTTACCAATTGGCATTCCTGCATACTTTCTAGCAGGGTTGGGGCGGCAGGAAAATTCCGGCCCGCTGGCTCCCCAGGGCTGGAGGTACTACACACCACCAGTACCGGGCACGATCGAGCAGAGTGCCGAGGGAACCACACAGCGGCGAGGCAAGTAGAACTGCATGCCATTTCGATCTTGAAGGGCCGGTGATGCCCGGCATAAATTTCTGCTTTGCAAACCAGACTGGGATAATAAAGGAGGAGTTCGGACATATGCGACCACTTAAGCACTATCTCCCCATGGCCTTAACGCTCATAGTAGTGTCGTGCGGCGTAACCGAAACCGCGGAAGAACTTTGGAGCCGGGCTGAGCGTGAGGTAACGGCCAGACAGTACGAACGGTCGATCAAGTCCCTCAAGGTCCTGGTAAAGACCTATCCAACGCACACTGTCGCGTCTAAGGCCCAGTTTCGGATCGGTGATATCTACTTAAACAATACCCGTGACATTCCGGCGGCCCTGGAGGCATTACGCAGCACCATCGATCGCTATCCCCAGACGGATGAAGGGGTGAAAGCGCTGTTCATGTTAGGCTTTGTCTACGCCAATCATCTGGCTGACTACCCGGCCGCCCAACAGGCTTATCTCCAGTTCATCGACCATTATCCCAATCACGAATTGATCCCATCGGTAGAGTTCGAGCTCGAAAATATGGGCAAGCCCATGGAAGATATTGATGTGCTCAAGGATGTGGTCAGTGCCAGCTGAGGCTCGCAGCGCGATCGGTGATAAGCAGGACTCGCTCAAGGCGCTCACCGACCGCATCGCGGCCGAATCGCAATATGTGGGCGCCTTTCGCGAGGGCATCGGCAAAGTCATCGTTGGCCAGCATGACCTGATTGAAAAGCTGCTCATCGCCATGCTCGCCGGTGGGCATGTTCTGCTGGAGGGGGTTCCAGGGTTGGCGAAAACCCTTACGATCAGCACACTCTCGCAACTGATCTCCGCAAAGTTTCAGCGCATCCAATTTACACCTGACCTGTTGCCTGCGGACCTGATAGGCACCATGATCTATAACCCCAAGGACGGGTCCTTTGAAACCAAGAAAGGCCCAATTTTTGCCAATATCGTGCTCGCTGATGAGATCAATCGCTCGCCTGCCAAGGTACAGAGTGCGTTATTGGAGGCCATGCAGGAAGGACAGGTCACCATCGGCAGCAACACCTTTCTGTTGCCAAAGCCGTTCATGGTGATGGCGACACAAAACCCTATCGAGCAGGAGGGAACCTACCCGCTGCCCGAAGCCCAGATCGACCGTTTCATCTTCAAATTGATTGTGGGCTATCCCACAACTGGCGAAGAGTTACTCATCCTCAGACGGATGGCGCACACCAACGATCTCCCCGCTACGAAACCGGTGCTAAATGCGAAGCAGATCTTGAAGAGCCGCAAGGTGGTGAACGAGATCCATATGGCGGAAAAGATCGAGCAATACATTGTTGATCTGGTGACTGCCACCCGCGATCCGGATAGAGTGGGGTTGAGCGATCTCAAAGGGCTGATCGCATTTGGCGCCTCGCCACGGGCCACGATTTACATCGCCACCACCTCTCGATCCCGGGCGTTCCTGAATCAGCGCGGCTACGTGACTCTGGACGATGTGCGGGATGTCGCCCGTCCCGTCCTGCGGCACCGCATTCTGCTTACCTATGAAGCTGAGGCGGAGGACGTTTCATCCGAGGATATTATCGACCGGCTTTTCGATACGATTCCCACCCCCTGATCCCGTTCGATGCTTGCCCGCACAGACCCACCGCTCAGATCCATCTGGCGGTTCCTCCCAGTAGGGCCTGTTGCCTGATATGATACCCCGGGAAATTCTGGATAAAGTCCGCTTTATCGAAATTCAGACCCGGCACCTGGTGAACAACATATTTGGTGGCGAATACCATTCCGTCTTTAAAGGCCGGGGTATGGAGTTTGCCGAGGTGCGAGAATATTTGCCCGGTGACGATATCCGCTCCATTGATTGGAACGTCACCGCCCGGTTCGGCAAGCCGTTCATCAAGCGCTTTGATGAAGAGAGGGAGCTGTCTGTGGTGCTGGCGGTGGATGGCAGCGGCTCGTCCATGTATGGCACCGGGGAAGCGCTCAAGAGCGATATCGCCATCGAAATCGCGGCCGTTCTGGCCTTCAGCGCCATCAAGAACAACGACAAGGTGGGGCTGCTCATATTCAGCGATAGGGTGGAGAAATTCATTCCCCCCAAGAAGGGTAAGGGTCATGTGTTGAGGTTGATCCGGGATTTGCTTTACCATGAACCGGTGGGGCGACAAACACAGCTGGATACCGCTCTTGAATACCTTATCCGTGTGCTGAAGCGGCGTAGCGTCATATTCCTGCTGTCCGATTTTCTCGACGACGGTTTCGATGTACCGCTTAAGCTGGCAGCTCGCAAACACGATTTGGTTCTGTTGCGTCTAGTGGATCCCAGCGAGTTCGACCTTCCCGATCTTGGCCTGGTGAAGTGGTACGACCCGGAAACAGGTGCCGAGGCCTGGCTGGATACGCACTCAAGAGAGGTTCGGGAACATTTCACACGCCGCATGGCCGAGAGACGGGATACCTTCGAGGAATTCTGCCGCCGCCACGATATCGATCTGGTGAGCATTGACACCCACGAGAGTTACGTGCACCCCCTGATGCATTATTTCACCACCCGGGCCTCCCGCCATTGAACGGTTGGCTGCTTACCGCGCTGCTGGTGATGGGCGCCCTGCAAGCTCAGGGGGTGCGTCTCACATCGCGCTGGAGCGCAGACACGGTGAAAGTCGGAGAGCCGGTTACTTTGCGCCTGGAAGTAGACCAGGTCCCTGGCGTCGTCCCGCACTTCCCTGAACTGACGCTGTCGTCCCCGGGCGCCAGCCTTCTGCAAACGAACCGTGAGCCTCTGGCGGTGGATTATGTGTTCAGCTTCTGGGAATTGGGGCAGATGGTTCTTCCAGGCATCCCGGTAAGGATTGTTTTGCCGGACGGTAGCGAGCAACAGCTCCTCACCGACTCGCTGTTCGTACTGGTTGCCAGTGTACTCACCGGACAGGAACGGGACATCCGCGAGATCAAGAGCATGGTCCCAGTAAGACTGATCAATCCGCAATCCGTCTGGATCAGGGTAGGCGCGGCACTGCTGCTCTTGGCGGCCATGGCACTCATCTGGCGGACGCGACGGATGCAAACCCGGGTCCAACCCCGAACCGCCAGACTCCGGCCCGCGGAGATCGCTCTTGATGCATTGCGTGGCTTGGGCGCAGCTGACTACCGCTCCGACGAGGCTGACGCCTTCTATTTGCAGCTGTCTCAGGTGCTGCGCCAATATCTGGAGTCGCGGTTTGTATTTCGTGCCCTGGAAATGACCACCACGGAGATTCTGGCACTGCTGCCGGCAAGATTGGATCATCCGGACACCATCCTGCGAATCGGTGAGGTGCTTCAGCAGAGCGATTTGGCAAAATTTGCGGGCCTGCCCTTGAGCGCGAATCAGTGGCGGGATGACGTGAAGCGGGCCAGGCAGATTGTCCAGAGCACCAGAACTGCGATAGGGGTTTAAGATGGCAAGTGCCAATTATCATGTGCTAAAGCCTGTTCCCAGTAGCCCGGAGAGGTTAACATTCTCGTGATATTGACGGTGAAGAAGAGCCAAGCCAATAACCCACACAAAGTGTAGGTATGTCCATAGTTCTATATCTCCTGCTGGCCATCGCAGCATCACTTGCTGTAGGTTTTGTGGTCGGATACCTATACAAATCCAGGAAAGATGTGCTGGATAGTCTAGAGGGACGCATTCAAAGTGCAATGGAAATCGCGGCGGGTAGCGCCCTTTCCAAATCGACAACGGAGCTCATAAAACTCTCGGAAGAAAAATTTAAGGCCCTCATGAAGGAGGGGGAGCTACACCTCGAGGGCAAGAAAAAGCTGATTGATGCCAACCTCCAGGAGATGGGTATTACCCTCAAGAGTTTGGTGGAAAAATCTACTCGGCTTGAAGAAGGTCTTGTTACAGGTAAAGAGGAGACGGAGAAGTTGCGCTCCACTGCTGAGGGGCTTCGTCTGGTACTTTCTTCCTCCCAAGCGAGGGGAAAGTGGGGTGAGCGGATGGTGGAAGATATCTTATCAGTCCTGGGCCTGGTCGAGGGCATTAACTATCAGGTTCGCCCCCAGCTGGCCTCCGGTGTGCGACCGGACTACTCGTTTCTATTACCCAAGGGAAAAAAAATTAACCTGGATGTGAAGTTCCCAATTGATCAATATGAGCGATACTTGAATGCCAATTCAGACAGCGAAGCGGAGGATGCTAAGAAGCATTTCCTAACCGCAGTTAAATATCATATAAGAGATGTAGCAGGCCGGGGGTACGTTGACCCCGCGGAAGGAACAGTGGATTTTGTGATGATTTTTATCCCAAATGAGTCAATATATGGTTTTATCCACAAGAACTATCCTGAACTTCTTGATTTTGCTCTAGAGAACCACATCGTGTTGTGCTCTCCGATAACTCTGTACGCTGTTCTGTCTCTCATACATGAGGCGGTCCGCAGTTTCTCTGTGGAACAGCGGGCTGGCGAAATCATGAGCGAGCTGGCTGTTTTCCAAAAGCAGTGGGAGCAGTATGTGGGGAAAATGGATAAGCTGGGCCGATCTCTTGATTCTGCCAAGGGTGACTACGATGCGCTGGTAACCACACGGACTAGAACGCTGGAGAGACCGCTCCTCAAGATCCAGGAGCTCCAAGAAGGTCAGCAGGACGATCTGCTGGAGGGTTAGCGAAGACCCCCCTCATCCGTATAAAACACCGCCACTTC